>CAYWBS010000520.1:0-3054 GCA_964456215.1 uncultured Hyphomicrobiaceae bacterium | reverse complement strand
GAGTAAGACTTTTGATCCGAAGAAAAACTTATTTCTTGGCAATTTTTTAATGCTATAAGTACATCATTATTATTTTTGTTATTTCTAACTAAGCTTATTGCCGGGCCAGTGAGCTCATTTATTTTGTCATCCCAAAGCTTAAGCGCACCAACAGCGAGATCTATTTTCTTTGCCTCCTTCGATTTCGACCATTCCATGTATGCTATAACCGCAACGACCGCCGTAAACGCGGCGATGAAAATTTGTGATATTTGGCTTGAAGTTGCTAACATCGACATTGAAGGTCTCCCCATTTCCAATTGGACACCCTGAATTACCGCTTTTGATGTTGCTGTGATTTGATCTGCGAAGCAAGCGTAGCCCGGATGAAGCGCAGCGAAATCCGGGAATGATTGATAGGCTGCCCCGGGTTTCGCTGCGCTCCACCCGGGCTACTTGCTGCTTGCTTCCGAGCGCCATACTGAGAGGCCGCCGGAGGGTCCGCCGTCAAGTCGCGCCGCGCCATGCCGCATCGGCGCCGGTGGTCATGGGTCCCCGACAAATATGCGGATCATCGCGGACCCCATTGCACCGCCGGGGCCGACATATTTTCGGGGATGACGGGCGTGTTGGGCACCCTTCGCGGGGACAGGCTACGGCAGGAATCTAATGGCATCTGCTTCAAAAACGATACAACAGATAGAAATTCCTCATCGCCGGATCGGGTTTGCAACCCGATCCGGAACGTTCATGCCCGGGCCGTTTGCGGCATGAACATTGCGGGCGGGGTTCAAACCCGCCCGGCGGGGGCAGGCTTTTGGACTTCGCAGGACTGTCGTACCAATGAATTCGGGTCTGACGCTCAGCCTTCTTGACTTCGCGACGCGGTAGGCGGACTATTGAGCCAGGACTTCGGATCGGTTCAATTGTCCGGATGCGAAAGTCAAGTCCTGCGGCGCAGTGGAACGGACCAAACAGCACTATTCAGGTTCGTTTGTGCGAACGTCCGGAAAGCGACTCTAGCGTTCGGTTCGTTGGTCCTTTTTCGACAAAATGATGAGAATCAGGTCCTGCTAATCCCCAATAATGGGGAAAGCAGATCGCCGTGCTTTGTAGTCATAATATCTGCGGCGCGGCTGAACTGCCATCCTGGGAGGAAATATCATGAAACGCTCAATTTATTTGGGCCGCACCGCCGTCGCTGCGATGGCGGTGGCGTTGTTGCCTGGCTCATTGCCGGCTGCGGCCGCTGAACCACTCAAACTCGTCCTGCAGATAACCGTCGACCAGTTACGCGGTGATATGCCGCTGCGCTTTAAGAAGCGGTTCGGCGAAGGCGGTTTTCGCTACCTGATGGACAAAGGCGTCCACTATATGAACGCCCATTACGGGCATTCCACGACTTTCACCGCTGTCGGCCACGCAACCCTCTCTACAGGCGGTTACGGGGCCCAGCACGGTTTGGCCGGCAACGATTGGTATGACGCGGCAACAGGAAAACGTGTCTATTGCGTCGAGGATGATCAAATCACCATTATCGGCAAGAAGCACAAGGCTCATAGCGGAACCTCGCCGCGCAATCTGACTTCGTCCACCATCGGTGACGAGCTGGTCCTGGCGACGGGCGGCAAATCGCGTTCCTTCGCCGTTTCCATCAAGGATCGGGGCGCCATCCTGCCGGGAGGTCGTCTTGGCAAGGCCTTTTGGTATTCTAGCGGCAGCGGTAAATTCGTGACCAGCACCTATTACTATGAGGACTATCCGGAATGGGTGAAAAACTGGAATGCGGCCGACCATGCGGGCCGTTACAAGGACAAGGAGTGGGCGCTCCTCCATGACCGTTCCACCTATGTCTATGCCGATATGGACGATCAGCCCTACGAGAAGTCCTACAAGAAACTCGGCCGCACCTTTCCCCATCCGCTCGCCAACGAAAAAGCCTCCGACTATTACGCCGGCCTTCGTTTCACGCCCATGGGTGATGAGGTTACGCTCGATTTTGCCAAGGAGCTGGTGAAGCAGGAAAAAGTCGGTCAAGGCGATGCGATCGATTTCCTGTCGATCAGCTTCTCGGCGACCGATTACCTTGGTCATGCCTTTGGCCCGGACAGCCTGGAAGCGGAAGATAATCTTCTGCGGCTGGACCGCACTCTCGCGGATCTTTTTTCCTTCGTCGATCAGACCGTCGGTCTCGGCAAGACATTGATTGTTTTATCGTCCGACCACGGGATTGACTCCGTGCCGGAATATAAAAAGACCTTGCGCTTCGATGCCGGCCGGCACTACCCGAAAAAGTTCGTCGAGCAGGTCAACGAGGCGCTCAAGCAGCGCTTTAATACCGACAAGAATCTCGTGGTGGCGTTTTGGAATCCGAGTCTCTATCTCGATCTGGAGCTGGTGAAGACGCTCGGGCTCGATGTCGAGAAAGTGGAACGTTCGCTCGCCGAAGAGATTCTCAAGGTTCCCGGCATCGCACTCGCGATGACGCGGACGGATCTATTGTCCGGCAAGATCACGGACACGCCTATCACCCGCAAAGTGCAACTTGCATTCCACCCAAAACGGTCGGGCAATGTGCTCATCGTCCAGGATCAGTTCTGGTATCTTTATCCCAACGCCGACCAGTTTGCCGCCATGCATGGTTCGCCATATTCCTACGACACCTATGTGCCGATCATGTTTGCCGGACCGGATGTCAGGCCCATGGTTGTGAGCCGTGCCGTGGGACCCGAGGATATAGCTTCGACGATCGCCGCGTTCATCGGCATCAACTCACCTTCCGGGTCCGTCGGTGAGCCGCTTGACGAAGTCCTTCCTGTTGCCGGCGCAAATAAGAAGGCAGCCATGGCGCAATAACAGGTGAATCTGCCGGAAGCCCGCAATCACCTGATCTTATGGATCAATCAATCAGGGCGCGCATATTGCGCGCCCTCACTGCAATTGACTTGGTCGAGTCCAAAAATCTGCACCACAGACTCTTAAATCCACTGTGTCAACGCACTCGCACAATCGGGCTTCGACGATTGCAAATGTCCGCAAGTGGCCTATCGCTGCCGTCAAAGGAGGATCCCCAGA
>CAYWBS010000519.1:0-3054 GCA_964456215.1 uncultured Hyphomicrobiaceae bacterium | reverse complement strand
CACGCACATATTTGCCAGATGCCGGAGCTTGAGGCGACAAATTACCTGACCCTGATGGCCAGCGAGCGGTCACAGAATAAATGGTCAAAATCGCAGCTTGTGTTCATTAACCGCCTGCATTTGTTCACGGTCATGTGGATGAGCGGCTCGGCTGAGGTGACCAGTCCCAAGGACACGATCAAAGCCAAGAAAGACCCGAAGGTCAAAGACGTCGAAAAGGAAATGGCGGACACCAAGTCGACCAAGAGGAAATGCAGCGAAGCCGAAAAGGCCGAGATCCGCAAGCAGATAGAGGCGAGCATTAATGCCGCCAAGGCAAAATCGAAAAAATCATGATTTGCTGAGTTGGGCCGATGCCGCCGTCCCGGCGCGCCAATCGGTTTGACAGGCCGGATTTCTCGGCTATAAGAGCCTTCTGCGGGTTCATTAGGCCCGCTTTCCCATACGTGCCCGCGGTTTCCGCCAATCGAGGCTGAACCTGTCGGCCGGACGGATATGCGATCCGGCGCGAGGAGGGCGCGTTTTATAATGGCTTAAGTGCAATTAAGATCGGTTGTTCGGAGATTTCATATGACGAAGCGCATTAGCGCCAAGCACAAAGTTGACCGCCGCATGGGCGAAAATATTTGGGGACGCCCCAAGAGCCCGGTGAACAAGCGGGAATATGGGCCCGGCGAGCACGGCCAGCGCCGCCGCACGAAGATGACGGATTTCGGCGTTCAGCTCCGCGCCAAGCAAAAGCTCAAGGCTTATTACGGCAACATCACGGAAAAGCAATTCAAGGCGATTTATAAAGCAGCGGAGCGGATGAAGGGCGATACGAGCGAAAACCTCATCGGTCTTCTCGAGCAGCGTCTCGACGCCGTCGTCTACAGATCGAAATTCGTCCCCACCGTGTTCGCCGCCCGGCAATTCGTCAATCATGGCCACGTCAAGGTGAACGGCCGGCGGGTCAATATTCCGAGCTATCGCTGTAAAGTCGGCGACGTGATCGAGGTCTTTGAAAAATCAAGGGATATGGTATTGGTTCTTGAGGCGACCCAGAGCCCGGAGCGCGACGTGCCGGATTATATTGAGGCCGACCACAACAAGATGACGTCGAAGATCAATCGGATCCCGGTGTTTGCGGATGTGCCATATCCGGTGATGATGGAGCCGAACCTGGTTATTGAATTCTATTCGCGCTGACGATTTGCCGATACCCGGCGCACTCTTGCGGCAACAGGGTGCTCGCCGGGGCGGTTCGCTGTTGATACGGTCCTTTGACATGTCCCGCGATGCGCGGGGACAGAGACCGCGAAGCGCGATGGCCGGGGCCGGCGGGCCGGGGATGACGCCATGGTCGCTATCGGGAGAGCAGCACCGGGCAATGCCGCCGAGATCGCCGCAATCGCTGAAAATGCCTACCAAAAATACGTCGAGAGGATTGGCAGGAAGCCGGCGCCGATGGTCGCCGACTTCGCCGGCCATATCGCCGGCGACATCGTCTTTGTCGCCAAAAGCAATGGCCGGATCGTCGGTTACGCCGTGCTGATCGTCAAAGAGGGCGTCGCATTGCTAGACAATATCGCGGTTCTCGAAACCGAGCAGGGCGCCGGCATCGGTTCTCGGCTGATTGCGACCGTTGAAGAACACCTGAAGGACCGGAGGTGGAGCGGGTATCAACTCTATACCAACGCCAAAATGGTGGAAAATTTGGGCTATTATGAGCGCCTCGGATTCCGGCGGGTCAGGCGCGTTGTCGAGCAGGGGTTCGACCGCATCTATTTCGAGAAAACTTTATAACGGGACGCCTAACCGCTACCGGCATGTCAGGGCGCGCTTAAGTGGTGGCGATGGGCCTGGGCGGTGGCGATCATGGTGAGGATAACCGAGGCGGCGAAGAAGTAGATCCCGGGGAGGCTGGCCGCATCCGCTATTCCGCTCGATTTCACATAGAAGACCATGAGCGCCAAAACCAGGACGTCAAGCATCGACCATTTTCCGAGCCAGCCAAGACGCTGCAAAGCCTGCGCGCGCCGCTCGTCCGGCCGCGCCGGGACGGCATAGAGAGCGAGCAGATAAAGCAGCTTTAGCATCGGGAAAAGGATCGAAAAGAGTACGAGTATGGCGGCGAGAACGAATTCACCGTCCTTGGCCAGAGCCCAGATCACCGAGGTAATTGAAAATGTATCGGTCCAGACATAGAGCCGGGTAAGCTTTAGGACCGGAAGCGTAATGCCGAGCACGAAACTGGCCGAGGCGCCAACGATCAGCAGGCCGAGCAGAAAGGAGCGGGCGGCGCCGCTCCTGCTATGGTCTAAAACTTCAAAATCGTCGCGCAATGCCGAGGTCCGGAATCCTGCGATTTGCCCGCAATCCATCGAGGTGGCCGGGGATAGAAGGTCAAGCAACCTCCACCGGCAAACTCACCACAAACATGACCGTCAGACGACCTGAGGCTTCTTGTCGAAAGCGACGCCCTTTTCGGCGAGCAGCACTTGCAGCTCACCCTCCTGGAACATCTCGCGGATGATGTCTGAGCCGCCCACGAACTCTCCCTTCACGTAGAGCTGTGGAATTGTCGGCCAGTTGGTAAAGGTTTTTATCTCCTCGCGCACGTTCATATCATCCAGGACGTTGACGTCATGATAGCCGACGCCGAGATAGTCGAGAATCTGGACAAGCTGGCCCGAAAAGCCGCATTGTGGGAACGTCTTCGTGCCCTTCATGAACAGCACAACATCATTGTTCGCAATTTGCTTCCTGATCCAATCGTGGGTTTCCTGACTCATCTGAGAAATCCATCCTATCCGTTTTCTGGCGCGGAAGTTTGCAGTGCGAGGGCGTGAAGCGCGCCGCCCATATTTCCCTGCAAGGCTTCGTAGACCAATTGATGTTGCTGCACTCTGCTCTTGCCGCGAAAGGCCTCGGAGACGATTTGCGCGGCGTAGTGATCGCCGTCGCCAGCCAAATCGGTAATGGTGACCTTGGCGTCCGGAAGCTTGATCTTGATCAGGCGCTTGATTTCGCTCGCATCCATTGCCATACCGGGTCGTCCTTACGCGGTTTCCC
>CAYWBS010000518.1:0-3062 GCA_964456215.1 uncultured Hyphomicrobiaceae bacterium | reverse complement strand
AGATGCAGGAGCGGCTAGAAAAGTTGGGTTACAACGTGGGTGGCGCCGACGGCCTTGTCGGCTTCCAGACGCGCACCGCGATCGGCGACTGGCAATTGCGAAAGGGGCGCCATTCGACTTGTTTTCCCGATTCCGGGTTGATACGACTCATTCGCTAGCGCTGCGTTCGCTGACACGACGTTGCTTCCGATGCTGTCCGGTTAAGATCCCGGTGTGCGGAAAAAACCCCAGCCGGACGGGGTTTGAGCCGCCCGGCATGGCGGTCATCCCTTAGGGGCATGACGCTGTCAGGACTGCGTCCCGGCATTGCGATACAGGATCGCCAGCATGACCGCGACCACCAGTACCGCGCCGCAGCCGACCGACCAGCGCAGTCCGATCCAGTCCGCGACCCACCCCATGGCCAGCGCCCCGATTGCCGGGCCGCCGCGTATGATCAACCCGTAGAGGCTGAGGACGCGCCCCCGCATATTGCTCTGCACGTTGAGTTGCACCGCCGTCTGTATGCCGGCGCTGGTGATGACCAGGGCCAGGCCCAGGGCCGCGGCGGCGGGCACGCCAATCCACAAGGATGGCGCGGCCACAAAGACAAACAAGGCAGCCGCCAAAGAGGCGGCCCCGGAAAGAACAACGCGCCTCAAATCACGTCCGTCCCGTCCGCCCGCGAGCCACAGCCCGCCGAGTATGGCGCCAGCGCCGAATGTCGACGTCAATACGGCGAGCACCACCGGTCCTCCGCCGAAAACCTTTCCGGCAAACCCCGGCAGCAATTCGACGACCGGCCGCGCCCCCAGGCTGACGGCCATAAGCAACATGAGATTGCCTGCGATCGTGCGATGGCGCGCCGTATAGGCGAGGCCTTCGGCGAGATCGGTGAGGAGGCGCTTTGGCGCGCGCGGCGGCTCATCTTGCGCCAGAAGACGCAGACGGAAAAGAACGAAAAGAAAAACCAGGTACGACACCGCATTGACGGCGAACACCCAGGCGATATGACCGCCGGCAATCATGATCCCGGCGATCGCCGGTCCGATAAACCGCGCCAGATTGAAAATCACTGAATTGATGCCGATCGCCGAGTGCATGTTGCTCGGCTCGACCAGACTTGGAAGGAGCGCCAGACGCGCCGGCTGATTGACGGCCGTCACTACGCCTAAGAAGAGGGAAAGCAGCGCCAGCCATGTGATGCTGATCCAGCCGGCGGCCGTCAAGGCGAAGAGGGCGACGGCCTGCAGGCAGGCAAGGACCTGGCTGATCCGGATAAGTTTCAGCCTGTCCGAGCGGTCGGCGACAACGCCCGCGAACGGACCGATAAGGACCGTCGGAAAGAGATCGGCGAAGGCGATCACACCAAGCCAGGTCGGCGAACCGGTGAGTTCCCACGTCATCCAGCCGACGGCGATGCGCTGCATCCAGGTGCCAACCAGCGATACGCCGTTGCCCATGACGTAGCTGCCGTACACCGGCGAGCGGAGCGTCCCGATGATTTTGTTGAGTCCGGCTGGATGGAGCATCGCCGGGATGCTACCGCATCACGGCCGTTGAGACGAGAACCGCAAGTGCGGAGCTGACCCGCGCCGGCATGAAAGCGCGTGCCTTGCCGACTCCTGTTCAGTGGCCGATACGCGCCGTGCCCGAGCTGCCGCTGTTCGAGCGCCAGGAAAACGTTTTGCCGGTCTTCGTGAGCTCAAAACAAACGCTTCGGCCGCCAAGCCATTTCTTCCAGCGCTGGCAGAGCTTGTCGTCCCGTACCCACCAGACGCCCCGGTCTTTCGCAAACCCTGCCGCGGCTTGGGCCAGTTTTGCGACGCCGCTGCCCTTCACGCTCATCGTACCGTTTCTGCGGTACTGTATCGGAAGCTCGAATCCGAACGCCGTCCTCAGATAAACGGTTTTTCCGCCGATCGCGCGGCGCAGTGCTTCCCCTGACAGAATGAAGGGGTCCGCCGCCGCGCTACCCGCCGCGAACAAAGTCACGCTTACCATGACCAAACCAAAAACTGAACTCTTCATTTTTGCCCCGTTTTCGTTTTCTGTGGCGAAAATCGCCGGGAAGAAGCGCGTGCATATTGTCCGATTTTAGGCGAACCGGATTTTTCGCTGTTGATACAGGCAGCGTCCGAAAAGCCCCTTCCGTTATGCAAGTTTCTTACCCGACCTGAACGTCCCTGATTATTGGTCAGATCGTCGCAGAGATTGCCGGAGCCGCAAAGTAACGTTTTTTAACGGTTTTTTACGTCCGGCACTCCTCCCGAGAGCGGCGGGGAAGGGCTCAAAATCCAGAAAATCCGCCGTCTTTGGCAAGCTGACCTCGGATCATGTGTGGATTTAATTTTGCTCCATGAGGAGCAGAACACGGCAAAATAGACAAAATTAAGGTTACCGGCGAGACCGCTTTTCCGGCAGGTGACACTTCGGATCGTGCTCTAAATCCTGATTTGGGCCAGTTCGCCGCCCGGACGGGAGGCCTGCAAGAGATTTTCAGACTACGTGAGGGGGGGCCCGCCCATCGGCCCGCCTTCAGACCTGTGACGCCTCTCCTACTCCGGCTTTTTCCGGCGTTTTCGCGCCAGGATATTTATCGCCTCCACCGCCGCCGCGAATGTAATGGCGAAATAGATATAGCCGCGCGGAATGTGGAAATGCAGGCCGTCGGCGATAAGCGCCGCCCCGATCAGGAACAGAAAGCTCAAGGCGAGCATTTTCGTCGTCGGATGATTATCGATAAAGGTGCTGATCGCAACCGAGGAGACATACATGACGGCAATCGATATGACGACGGCGGCGATCATGACTTCGACATGCTCTGCCATGCCGACGGCGGTGATGATCGAGTCCACCGAGAATACGATATCGATAATAATGATCTGCGCGATCGTGGACCAAAAGCCGGCGCCGCCGGCCGGTCCCTTCCGCACGGATTCATCTTCAATATCTTTATGAATTTCAGAGGTAGCCTTGGCGAGAAGGAACAGGCCGCCGCTCAGAAGAATCAGATCCCGCCATGAGAAGACGTTATTGAAAAACTTTATGACCGGCTCGCGCATGCCGATGACCCAGGCAAT
>CAYWBS010000517.1:0-3086 GCA_964456215.1 uncultured Hyphomicrobiaceae bacterium | reverse complement strand
GTGAGGCCGAACTGGCAAAAGAGCTTGGGTTTCGACTATGCAGATGCACTTGGCTACCTCAAATAATGCTTTGGGAAAAAGAAGAGAAAGCAAGTTTCTGCCCAAAATGCAGAGACCGATATCCGCCGCCGCAACCAGAAGTGATTCAGGATGATGGAAGCTGGGCGGGATCGCGTATAGAATAGGTTTCCTCCGATTATGCCTAAAAAGAAGACCCCGGAATTGCCACCGAAAAAGCAGTTCGAGCGGTTCATGGAGACGGTTCGTAAGTTCGGCGTTGATGAAACCGGTAAAGAATTTGAGCTTGTGTTCAACAAGGTTGCTCACCATGGTCGCGATAATAAGACGGAGGGACCAGTAAAGCCGGCCTTAAAATCTCGAAGAGCGGCGGATTATGAGGATGATCCCTAAAGTGCCCTCGAATTAGAAATGCACAAATATCCGCCAACTGAAGATGTTGGCAATCTTCTTTTTTCGCGAAGTGTATCGTATCTCTGATATGGTGAAACGGCAGGAACTTAAATACACTTCTGATTTTTAGGAATTGGCCAGTCTGAGACAGACTATGTCTACCCCTAAAGGTTGCGTGGACATCTTTAAGCATGCTCCTTAGATGATCGCGATCCTCTGCAATAATAAGCGTAAATTCATCAGGGTGCTTTTCTCTCATAAATAATTCTACCAGCTGCATCGCATTAGCGAGAGCAGACACATGCTCCACAAATTCTTGAGTTTTTACAGATACATTTTCCTCTTTGAGATGAGTTGCTATTAATTCTTTTCTTCCTACGCCATAGGTCACTGGAATTGCTAATTTAGTTGGAATGGCCGCCAAATCCCGAAGGATCTCTAATCTTTTTGCCAGTGGCCATTTATCACGGTTTTTGAAGTACCCGGTGCCGCTCCAAATCTCCTTGGCATGAAAAATAAAGCCAAACTGCTCTTCCGATGGGATATGTTTTTCAACAAGGCCAAGAAGATGGTCTTCGACAACAGCAAGTTGATGGTCACCATGAATGATTGGGCCGGCGACAATCGAATGGCGTTCATCTTTTGAGATTCCCGCTTCGTCGATATAAACAAGGCGCACAAGCTTAGTGCCTTTTAGAGAGGTCACGCCTCCGAAAGCCTTTATTCGGCTTACGTTCGCCCCTGTTTTTTCGGGGAGGGCAGTCATACCCTAGCCCTCTCAGCCGGGGTTTGACAAGTATAATATCGCCGATTTCGGACTTTCTGAATAAGAATCCGGACGTACGGGTCGATGTTAGCATCGCTGACGGATTTTCGAACGTGGCCGAGGACGGCTTCGACCTGGCGCTTCGGCTCGGCGAGGCGGCTGAGCCCAGGGTGGTAGCGCGGCAATTGGCGTCGGTGGAGATCACTGCTTGCGCTTCACCTGGCTATTTGAAAAAGCATGGCCGTCCCCGGCTGCCGTCTGAGCTGGCTGACCATAGCTGCATTATCGATAAGACGGTGAGGGGCGGAAGCGATTGGACGTTTCACCGCGGGGGCGAGACTGACACAGTCTGCGTCAACGCACGCATTAAGGTGAATTGCACGCACACCGTCCGCAAATTTCTCCTCGCCGGCGCCGGCATTGGCCTTTGTCCCGAAGGCTTTGTTCGCAAAGAAATCGGCAACAGCCATCTCGAGAAATTGTTCGACGACTTCACGATTGAGAACCAATATGCTTACGTTATTTATCCGCGCGGTCGCAAATTGGCTCCGATCGCCGATGTCTTTGTTGATTTTCTTGCCAAAAGCTTCAAGCTGAGCGGCGAGAGCGAGGAACCGGAATAGTTGCCGCAAGGGTCGATGCATGGCCGACTTACCGACATTGACGAAAAACCAGAGCGCGGTCTTTTCCGCCCTTAAGCAGGCGGACAAGCCTTTGGGGGCTTATGAGCTGCTTGACCGGCTCCGCAATACCGGCTTGCGCGCGCCGCCGCAGATTTATCGCGCCCTGGACAAATTGCTGGAATTGCGCCTGGTGCACCGGATCGAAAGTATCAATGCTTTCGTCGCCTGCAACCACGCCCCTCATGTTGAGCCGGCGGGGTTTATCATTTGCGATCAATGTGGCCGGGCCGTAGAGGTGAAAATTCTGGACTGCGAAAATCACTTGACGTCGAGTGCCCGCTCGGCCGGCTACCGCGTCGACCAGGTGCGGGTCGAGATGAGAGGAGCCTGCGCGGCCTGCCGTCCTCCCGAGGGGAGCGGTAGCGGGTGTTAGGCGCCGCCCGTCTCTGGTGAAAGTTGCAAAAAAAAAGAAGACGCCGGGCATCAAATGCCCGGCGCCGTTGTATCGCTGCCGTCTAAGTTGCCGATACGCATTACATACTAACTCGGTACTTTTCTCGACACCTCTACAACTCCAATCTTAGCGGAAAATAGTGACGACTGTGCAATCTATGTCATCACCTTATATTTTTTGTGACATTCGGGTTGGCTTACGGGGGCCAATATGCGCAGGGGACGGGCAGTTCCAGCACAATTGAGTAGTGAGACGGCCGTTCCGTGGAGACTTAAAGTGCCTCTTTTTACCGGGCCTTCTGATTTTCGGCGAATGAAGCACGTTAACGGGCAGAAAATCCTGTCATATTGACAATCTAGCATTGCCCGGACGCGATTAGACCGGGCAGGTTTTTGTTTTCGAATTTTCCCGGCTAGAATGGGCTCCGGCACAGCAAATCCGGCTGTTCATCGCATTTTCCTTGCGTTGATTTTGGCGCCAGTCCACTCTCGGCGGCAATCGGCGCGATTCATTTACTATTACCGGCAGTTCTGCAGCAAACTGAGTGCCGGGAAAGGGAGGATGGAATATTGAATCCTTTCAAAGCGGCACATTCCGGAAGATTGCTTGACCAAATCCACCATCAGCTGAAATCCACTGGCCAAGATAGCGGAGATCTCGGCCTATTCGCGAACATATTTTTTTCCCATATGAACGAGGAGGAGCTCAGACTTCGCGGTCCGGATGGGCTGGCCGAGATGGTCGTTTCCGCGTGGGCCTTCCTGGCTGAGAAACCAGACAATTCCCACAAGATCAGGTGTTACGACAAGACATTACCGGTTATCGGTTCGAA
>CAYWBS010000516.1:0-3088 GCA_964456215.1 uncultured Hyphomicrobiaceae bacterium | reverse complement strand
TGCGCGCCGCCTCGAAGGTCTGCATCAATTGCTTGAAGCCTTGGCCCTCGACGCCGCCGAGAAGATTGGCGGCCGGCACCTCGAAACCGTCGAAGGAAATCTCGAACTCCTTCATGCCGCGATAGCCGAGCACCTCGATCTCGCTGCCGGTCATGCCGGCGGCCGGGAAGGGGTCGCCGTCCGTGCCGCGCGGTTTCTCCGCCAGGAACATGGAGAGACCACGATAGCCGGGCTCGGCGGGATCGGTGCGCGCCATGAGCGTCATCAGATCGGCGCGCACCGGGTGGGTGATCCAGGTTTTCTGCCCTGTGATCCTGTAGACATCGCCGTCGCGGACGGCGCGGGTCTTGATGGCGGCGAGATCGGAGCCGGTGTTCGGTTCGGTGAAGACGGCGGTCGGGATGACCTCGCCTGAGGCCAGTTTCGGCAGCCAGGCATCCTTCTGCGCCTCCGTGCCCGCCGCCTCGATGAGCTCGGCGGCGATTTCCGAGCGGGTGCCGAGGGAGCCGACGCCGATATAGAAGCGCGACAGCTCCTCGGAGACGACGCACATCGATTCCTTGCCGAGGCCGAGGCCGCCATGGCTTTCCGGGATCGTCAACCCGAAGACGCCAAGCTCCGACATTTTGGCGATGACCTCAAGGGGGACATAGGCATTCTGCAGATGCCACTCATGGGCATGGGGGGCGACTTCGGACTCGGAAAAGCGGCGCATTTCGGCGCGCATCGCCTCATAGGTTTCATCGAGCCCGGCATCACCATAGGTCGCGGCGCCATCCTGGCCGGCGATCAGCTTAACGAGGCGGGCGCGGGCGGCGCGGCCATCGCCGGCGCGCAATTCCTTGACGGCAGGCGTGGCGGTGAAGCTTTCAACGTCCTTTTCCGAGAGCCCCAATTCCACGGGTCGGATCATCTCGCCCTGACTCATGGGGATGCCGCCGGTCATCTGGTTCAGATATTCCCCGAAGATAATCTGCGTCAGCAGGGCCTCGGTTTCGCCGAACCGGCCTGCTTCGCTCAGGCGTTCGCTGTAAGCCGCGATCTCCTGAAGGCCCGCCACATAGGTTGCGAGCCAGGCGAGGCCGTGGGTCGCGTGCTGCTCCCGCTCAAGCGCTTCCGCACGGTCGAGGCCGGTCGCGCCAAGCTGCCCGGAGACCGCGGTTTTTGCTGCTTCGAGAAAGCCGCCGGCGGCTTCCGCAGCGTCCGCCTGAAGCGCGACAAGCTCCGCAAGCGCCTGGGTGTCGCCGGAAGGGTGAGTGGATCTGTCCGCAGCGAGGGTCATTGGCGATATCTCTTGAATGTTTGCCGCAGTTAAATTTGGAACGGCCGTGTGCCGAACCGCCGTCAGGGCGCCAGCCGCTCCTCGCTCGCTTCGATCGCGTCTTCCAGGGTGCGCAGGCCCGTGCATGGCGCGCTCACCAGAACGGCCATATTACCGGGCAGGTGCTCGTTGCGCCACATGGCGGTATGGGCCTTCGGGATCTGCTCCCAGGTGAAAACCTCCGACATGCACGGATCGATGCGCCTTTCGATGACCAGCCGGTTGGCCTGGCTCGCCTGTTTCAGATGGGCGAAGTGCGAGCCCTGCACCCGCTTTTGATGCATCCAGATATAGCGCGCATCCATGGTGAGATTATACCCCGTCGTGCCGGCGCAAAAGACCACCATGCCGCCGCGCTTGACGACAAAACAGGACACCGGAAACGTCGCTTCGCCGGGATGCTCGAAGACGAAATCGACATTGACGCCCTTGCCGGTAACCTCCCAGATCGCCTTGCCGAAGGCGCGGGCCCCCTTCAGCCAGGCGCCGTACTCTTTCGAGCCGACCTCGGGCATGGCGCCCCAGCAGTTGAAGTTCTTGCGGTTGACGACGCCCTTGGCGCCGAGGGAGAGAACGAAATCGCGTTTGCCGTCGTCGGATATGACGCCGATGGCGTTCGCCCCGGCGGTGGCGATCAGCTGCACGGCCATCGAGCCGAGCCCGCCGCTGGCGCCCCAGACCAGCACATTGTGGCCAGGTCTCAGGATATGCGGCCGGTGGCCGAACAGCATGCGGTAGGCGGTGGCCAGCGTCAGCACATAACAGGCGGACTCTTCCCAGGTCAGATGCTGCGGGCGCGGCATTAATTGCTGCGCCTGGACGCGGGCGAACTGCGCGAAGGAACCATCCGGCGTCTCATAACCCCAAATCCTCTGGGTCTCCGAGAGCATCGGATCGCCGCCATTGCATTCCTCGTCGTCGCCGTCATCCTGGTTGCAATGGATCACGACCTCGTCGCCGACATTCCAACGCTTGACCTTGGCGCCGACGGCCCAGACGACGCCGGCGGCGTCGGAGCCGGCGATGTGGAAGGGATGCTTGTGAACGTCGAGAACGGAGACCGGCTGGCCGAGCGCCGCCCAGACGCCGTTGTAGTTCACTCCCGCCGCCATCACCAGCACCAGGACATCGTGGGAATCGAGTTCCCACGTCGGCACCACCTCGATCTGCATGGCCTCCATGGGCGGTCCGTGGCGGTCCTGGCGGATCGCCCAGGCATACATGCTCTTCGGCACATGGCCGAGCGGCGGGATGTCGCCGATCTCGTAAAGATCCTTGGTTTCTTCTTTGGCGGAAACGGGCGCTGCGACGGCGGTATCGGTCATCGTCCATGTCTCCCTGACGGCCTTACTCATGCCAATAATACGATTCGCCCGGCCAGGGCATGCCGCTTCAGCGTGCCCGGCCGGCGCGCGGATGCGCCTGCCTTTAGTCGCGAGTGCGTTCAGGGCGATATCGCACTGCAACATGGTCAGCTATTCGGAGCCGGATTTCAAGAGATTTTATTGCATTGCAGCAAAACAATGTATACTGAGCTAAAGTGTCGTGAGCGGAACCGGATGGCCCATGGCTAAATCGCTGAAAGGCAACTCACGCCGCAAGAGCGGCCGGGACCAAGCCGGGCGCAGTTACAAACTGCGCCCGGAACGTTCAAATCAACACTGGTTTAGTCATTAACCAGGGTATGCGAAACGTGAACAATGCGGACGGGGCTACAAACCCCGTCCGGCGGCGAAGTCCTTCTCTTTGTCCTCAATGCTGGGTGGA
>CAYWBS010000515.1:0-3102 GCA_964456215.1 uncultured Hyphomicrobiaceae bacterium | reverse complement strand
TCAATATAATTTCGATGAAATCCGTTTCGAGTATTTCCGGGATACGACAGTAGCATTCGAAGCATTTAAGGCTGACCGGCTAGACTACCATCGGGAAACGAGTTCAAAGAATTGGGCGACGGGATATGACTTCAAGGCGGTCGAAAAAGGTTGGGTCAAAAGACAGAATGTGACCCTTCAAACCGGCCAACCCATGCAGGCGTTTGTTCTGAATCTTCGCCGATCGAAATTCGCGGATCCAAGGGTCCGACGCGCTCTAAATCTGGCATTCGATTTTGAATGGGCCAACAAGAATTTGTTCTACGGTCAATATCGCCGAACCTCGAGCTATTTCGAAAATACCGAGCTGGCGGCGCGTGGCCTCTCAGAAAGCCAAGAACTTGCGATATTGAAAGAGGTTAGGAACGACCTTTCCCCGGACACCCGCAAGACTTTCATGCCTGAAGAGTTATTTACCAAGCCCTACAAGAACCCGGAAAACAAATCACAACGGGACCTGCGGACGCATTTGCGCGAGGCCGTGCGCTTATTGAAACAGGCGGGCTGGGTCATCGAAAATCGTGTGCTAACGAATATAAGCAGCGGTGAGGTAATGACCATCGAGTTTCTGCTTGTTTCGCCGCTCTTCGAGCGAATCGTACAGCCCTATATCCGAAATCTGGAAAAACTGGGGTTCAAGGGAACAATCAGAATCGTCGATTCCGCGCAATATTCACGCCGCATCGACGCGTTTGATTACGATATTGTGGTTGGAAATTTTGCGCAGTCGGAGTCGCCAGGCAACGAGCAGCGCGACTTCTGGGGATCGGCCGCAGCGGAAAAGAATGGCAGCCGTAATCTGATTGGCATCAAAAACCCGGCAATTGATAAGCTGATAGAAAAGATCATATTTGCCAAGGACCGAGCCGAGCTCGTCGCCGCGACGCGGGCTCTTGATCGCGTTCTCGTGTGGAATCATTATGTGGTGCCGCAATGGTTTGCCCCCGACGAGCGCATCGCCTATTGGGACCGTTTCGGCCATCCGAAAACGCTTCCGGCGCGAAATGTCGGCTTTTTCCAAGTCTGGTGGTACGATAAGAATGCGGCCGCCAAATTGTCGGCGATTCGCTGAGCATGAAGGTCGCCCAAACCGGCGGGGATAGAAGCAAGGCGGCGCGTCTTTTCACGTTACTGATCGTTGGTTTGCCGCTCTGTCTTGTCGATCCGGCAAGTGGACTTGGCCGCGAAGCACGACACGGGCTTTCAGTATTCGGGGACCTGAAATATCCGAGAGATTTTAAGCATTTTGACTTTGTCAACCCGAACGCGCCCAAGGGTGGGCGGTTGTCGATGATCGGCACCGCGGGCGTCATTACGTTCAACAGTTTTAACGGTTACATCCTGAAAGGTGATCCCGCCCAGGGCCTCGGATATCTCTCCAGCGGGGATCATATTTACGATTCCCTCATGGTCCGCGCCTGGGACGAGCCGGATGCCGTTTATGGTCTTGTCGCCCATTCAGCTGAACTCGCGGATGACAAGAAATCCATTACCTTCTTCATGCGTCCTGAAGCACGCTTCGCGGATGGATCGGAGGTTACCGCGGAGGATGCCGCATTTACACTAAATATTCTCAAGGGAAAAGGCCATCCGGCGTTCCGCTTGCAGCTCCGTGACGTCAAAGGCGCGGAAGTCCTCGACAGGCGTACTATCCGCTATTTGTTCCGTGGCAAAAACACCCGGGACCTGCCGCTGATCGTTGCTCAGCTCCCCATCATCTCGAAAGCCTATTACGCCACAAGGGAGTTCGACAAAACAACTCTGGAGCCGCCACTCGGCTCCGGTCCCTACAGGATCGATAAATTCAAACAAGGGACGTTTGTGTGCTACCGCCGCCGACCAGACTATTGGGCCAGTGACTTGCCGGTCAATCGCGGTCGCAACAATTTTGACGAGTTGCGCTATGAATATTATCGCGACCGTGTCGCTGAATTTGAAGCGCTAAAAGCCGGTGCATTCGATCTCCGTGAAGAATTCACCGCCAAGGTTTGGGCGACGCAATACGACATCCCGCCGGTGCGCGACGGCCGGCTCATACGTGAGGTGCTTGCCGACGACCGCCCGTCGGGGGCGCAAGGCTTTTTCATCAATACAAGGAAAGCCAAGTTTCGGGACAGGCGCGTGCGTCAGGCCCTTGATCTGGCGTTTGATTTCGAGTGGACGAACAAGAACCAGTTTTACAACCTCTATAAGCGCACTCATTCCTTTTTCGAAAACTCCGCGATGAAAGCCGCTGGAATGCCAAATCCGGAAAAACTCAAGCTCCTGGAACCATACCGAGAAAAGCTGCCGAAGGCGGTCTTCTCCAGACCATATTCTCCTCCGATCTCAAACGGCTCCGGCAAGGACCGCGCACTCCTCAGGAAGGCGTCGCGCCTGCTGGAGGCCGCAGGCTGGACTTCCAATCAAGGAAAAAGGATGAACCCTGAGGGAGAGCACTTGAGCATCGAATTCTTGATCTTTTCGCCGACCTTCGAACGCGTCATCGCGCCATTCGTCAAAAACCTTAGGCTCTTGGGAATATCGGCAACGATACGGCGCGTGGACCCAGCCCAATATCAAGAAAGGTTAAAGAGCTTCGATTTCGATATCACGACCCAGCGCTATGTCATGCCCAATACTCCGGGCGTGCAACTTAGAAATTATTGGGGGTCTGTCGCGGCGAACTTAATAGGCAGCCAAAACCTGGCCGGCATTAACAACCCGGTTGTCGACGCGCTCATCGAGAAAATAATCAGTGCAAATAGCAGGCGGGAACTTACCATTGCGGCGCGGGCAGTCGACCGCGTTCTCAGAGCCGAGCATTATTGGATTCCACATTGGTACAAAGGGTCCCACACCATTGCCTATTGGAACAAATTCTCCCGCCCCAAGACCAAACCACGCTATAGCCGCGGCATTATTTACACTTGGTGGTATGATAAGACGAAGGCCGCTAAACTGACGCAATCGAATTAGCCGAAACGCGCGCAATGACCGCCTATATTATCAGACGCTTGCTGCTATTTATCCCGACCATGCTGGGAATCATGCTGGTCAGTTTTACCCTCATCCAGTTCGCAC
>CAYWBS010000514.1:0-3105 GCA_964456215.1 uncultured Hyphomicrobiaceae bacterium | reverse complement strand
CTACGCCTCGGGCCCGGCGAGCTATATCGGGATGATGCTCAGCCATCTCGGGCTGAAAAACCTGGCAGGCATGGAGAGGCAAACCATAGCGGTGCTCGCGCTTGAGTCGGTCGTAGCGCGACCGCCGGATGTCCTGATCGTCTCCGATCAAGCCCTAAAGTCCGACAATCAGGGCGCCGTGCTCCTCAATCATCCAGCGCTCGAAAAAGTCCTCAAAGGCAAGCCGCGCATCGTCATCCCGATGCGGGAAACCATCTGCCCGGGCCCGGTGCTGCTCGCGGCACTGAACAGGCTGAGCGGGCAAATCAGGAAAGCCGTCCAGCCGGCGCGCGCGACCGAGTGAAATCGGACCCCGCCGCGTGCGCAAAACCATGCACGCGTGCAGGCGATTTGCGCACGTAAATTCTCGTGATATTTGCGCAACAGGCCGCCCAAAAAGTCACCATTTGCATTGCGAATACCCATTGCCGGCGGCTTTCGACAGACCGCTCAAGGGCAGACCCGGGCGCCGGCGCGGCATAAGAGCGGTCTGTGTAGATTGTTGATTCGTAACAGATATATGACAGACTCCGCAGCCTCGATTTGCTCGGCCCCAGGCGGCAATCGACAAGAATTGTCTCGCCAACCTTCGCTGACAGCCAACATTCCAAATACGACGGAGCCATTGCTTGCGGGCCGGGCATGGCTCTAATGTGAAAGTTAACGACAATAACAATGGACTTGAGATTGGCAGGGGGTGTCCCGGGCGTCGCGTTGGAATGTTGACGCTTTGCGTAGGGTAGTATCGAGTTATGTCAGGCGTGACGCGTATCTTCAGCAGTGCTGCTTCGGTTGCCGGCATTCTTCTTCTAACTGCGACTTCATTACAGGCTGGTGGGTTTGCGATCCGGGAGCAATCGGCTTCGGGGCTTGGCTCGGCTTTCGCCGGTATCGCCGCCGGTGGCGATCTTAGTTCGCTGTTCTGGAACCCGGCGGCGCTCGCGGAAATGTCGGGCACGAATCTCGAAAGCCATGCCGCGCTGATCCTGGGTGACACGGAACATACGATTTCCGAGGCCACAAACACAAATTTTCCCATTGCCGGAGGTAACCTGCTTGTCGCGTTCAGTAACAAGAGCGGCAATATCGCCGATCCCGCCGTCGTTCCCGCGACCTATGCGGGAACGCAGGTTAATTCCCGTCTTTCCATCGGCATTGGCCTGACATCGCCGATCGGGCTCGTCACGGAACCCGAGAACTCGACCTATGCTGGCGCGGAAATCGCCCGGACCGCCAAGGTTTTCACGATCAATGTCAATCCGGTCATTTCTTACAAGCTCACGGATAAGATCGCCGTCGGATTCGGTCCGCAGATCCAGTATATGGACGCCACGCTTAAATTCGCGACCGGCCTGCCGAGCAATCCGTCGACATTCTTCACCGGTGATACGGACAAGGTGGAGGGCGGCTTCACCGCCGGGATCTTATTGACGCCACTTCCTGGAACCGCAATCGGAGTGGGCTACAGATCAGCAATTGACCATGAACTCAGAGGCAAGTTTCAGACACAACCGGGCGTGGTAACACCCGCCGGACCGACACCGGTAGCGTTCACGACGCCGGCGAAGGCCGATCTGAAGTCGCCGGAGCTGGTAACCGTAAGCCTTCGCCAGGACATCAATCCCAAAACGCGGGCCCTGGCGACATTCGAGTGGGCGAGCTGGAGCGATTTCAGCACGCTCAAGGTAATATCGACTGGGCCGGGTAGCGTGCTCACTGGAGCTGGTCCTGTCGCCATTCCCGTCGCCGGCGTCACGCTCGCAACACTCAATCCTGATTGGAACGATAGCTGGTTCGTATCGTTTGGCTTGGAATATGACTGGGACAGCCAGTTGACCGTTCGCGGCGGCTTGGCTTACGAGGAATCCCCGATACAAAGTCCCGAGCAACGATTGTTTTCCGTGCCTGATTCAAACCGCATTTGGCTCAATGTCGGCGCGACCTACAGATGGTCGGAAAGAACCACGTTCGACGTCGCCTATTCGCATATTTTCTTTGAAGATGCCACGGCCAGGGCGACCAGCGTGCCTGGAACGACGACTGTCGTTTCAGACGTCGATAATAGCGCCAACATCATCGCCGTGAGTTTCAAGCGCAAATTGGGGGGGGGGAGCCGGAGCCCGTTGAAATAGGGCCCGGCTCGCCTTGGTAAGGCCGGTCCAGGAACTCTGGACCGGCCTATTTTTTAAGCGGGGGACAAACAGACCAAAAGTGGCCTGGACGCAACAGTAATGGGGAAATATGCGCTGCCCAAGGGGTAATTCGCGCCTTCACCTGCTTGTCCACAGTTTAAAGTCTGGTCATCGCGAACAGGCGGCTCCCAAGCAAGAAAGATTGCTTCGCTACGCATATGCTCCCTGCGGTTAGCTCCGCAGCGAATTCCATTTCTGATCCCATTCCTGCAAACAGGTGCCGACCTTGAAGCCGCGGACTCCGGCCCGCCGCAGCCTCGATCAACAATGCGCCGCGATGTCACAAAGATGAAACAGAAATCGTCTCTTATCCTGAAAGCCACCAACGAATTCAACAGGATATAGCAATGAATGGGGAGCAGAAAATCAGGCGCTACCGGGCCCTCTTCATATCCGACATCCATCTCGGCACAAGGGCCTGTCAAGCTCAAGCATTCGTCGATTTCCTGCGGGAAAATGACGCCGACCGCATTTATCTGGTCGGTGACATCATCGACTTCTGGCAGCTAAGGCGCGGCGCCCATTGGCCGCAGGATCACCTGGCCGTGCTGCAAAAGCTCATGCGCCTGGTCAGAAAGGGCGCCCGTCTCACCTACATCCCGGGCAATCACGACGAAATGCTTAGAGCCTATTGCGGGAGCACGTTCGGTGGCATCGAAATCGCCAGGAATGCCATGCACGAAACGACCGACGGCAGGAAGTTCCTGATCATCCACGGCGACGAGTTCGATGTCGTTGTCCGCTATGCCAAGTGGCTGGCGTTTTTCGGAGATTGGGCCTATGGCGTCGCGCTTTGGCTGAATACGCACTTAAACCGGTTGCGCCGCGAAATGGGCCTGCCCTACTGGTCGCTGTCGGCATTTCTCAAGCACAA
>CAYWBS010000513.1:0-3111 GCA_964456215.1 uncultured Hyphomicrobiaceae bacterium | reverse complement strand
GCGTCGTGCTCGTCAGTAAGGTTTTCGTCTGTGGTGTCGGCTCGATTGTCGGTCATTTTGGTAGCCAGATTTTGAGCTTCGCGACTGTTTCATTGTCCTGCTACTAATTAAAGCGTCGCCATCCTAGGGTCCGGACCCATAAAAGGGATTCCGTCAGCGTTGGTTTGGGAACTATATACTTGACATAGCTAAGTCCAATCCCCATCTAGGGGATAAGAAAGGGAATAGCTATGTCCATGATAGCCTTTGACGGTATGCAGCCCCGCGATATTGCTATCGCAGTCGCCGCATCAAATCGAATTATTATTGAGCTTTTAGTCTCTGCCGGTGTCAATCGGAAAACCATAGAGAACGCATACCGCGCAAAAGCCGGAGACCTGATCGGCAACAAGTTTGAAGATAATGCCGCAAACCTATTGCGGATGATGTCGGGAACCGTCCGACCGGACGAGTAATTATCTCCAATTCAGCTAGTTCTTTGGCCGCCCACTGACGACCAGTCCGTAGGGATTTCTGAACCATGAATATCGACCTCACAAATCCAATTTTCCATGATGAGAACAAGGCCCGCGCGCATCTGGAAAGCATCATGTGGCCGGACGGCCCCGTGTGCCCCCATTGCGGCGAAACCGAGAATATCAAGAAGCTGAAAGGCAAGTCGCATCGTGCCGGCTTGCATCAGTGCAATTCATGCCGTGGCCATTTCACCGTGACCGTTGGCACGGTCTTAGAGAGATCGCGCATTCCACTACACAAATGGGTGCTCGGCTTTCATCTTTACAATGCCAGCAAGAAAAGCCTGTCTGCGCACCAAGTGCACCGTATGATCGGCGTCACCTATAAGACGAGCTGGTTCATGATGCATCGCATCCATGCGGCCATGGACAGCATCGTGTCAGGCCCGATCGGCGGGCAAAACAAGATCGTCGAAAGCGATGAAACCTATGTCGGCGGCAAAGCCCGCAACGTGCATAAGTCAAAGCCGATCCCGAAAAAGCATCCTGTTGTTGCCTTGGTCGAACGCGACGGCGAGGTCCGCGCCAAGCATCTTGCCGATGTCACCGCCAAGAACGTCCGCGAGCATCTTGTCACGTCAGCAACCCGCGACTCCTACCTGATGTCCGATGACAGCATGGTCTACAAAGGCGTCGGCAAAGAGTTCAAAGGCCATGCCAGCGTCACGCACACAGACGGCGAATATGTGCGCCTCGGCGGCTTTGCCCATGTCAATACGGCCGAGTCGTTCTTCGCACTGGTCAAGCGCATGATCTATGGCGCTCACCACGCGGTTTCTGAGCAGCATTTGCAGCGCTATATCAATGCGGCGGCGTTCCGCTGGAACCATCGTGCAGCCTTAGGCTTCAATGACGCGGCCCGCGCCAATGCGGCGCTGAGAGGTATCGCCGGCAAGAGATTGACCTATCGGCGGACTAACGAAACCGCAAACGCCTAAGCAAAAAGCAAGGCGCTTCCTTAGATGGAGGAACCGCCGGGCATATAAATCGAAGAACCAGGAGTAACGTTATGGAGACCGATAGTCAGATCCACTTTCAAGGCCCAGGGCCATGCTACTTGCCAGTAGCGCAACGCGCCACAGCGACCGGGCAGCCAAATAGCGGAGTAACGATGACGGTGTACGCCCTGGTTTCAGAACAGGCGGCGGCGCAGGCAAATCCTCATACCGAGGTGGTCCCCATTTCAATTCACATGACGAGCCAGATTGCGAGACAGCTTGCACATCATCTGCTTCGGGCTGCTGTTGATGGTGATACATGATCTCTAAGCCCTCAAGGTTGAGTAGAAAGCAAGGCATTTTAATTTGTGGAGGGAAAAGTGTCGGAGTCGTATGAACTCAAAGAAGCGCTGAAAAAAGCGATGATCGATCGGGTCAGGCCGGAGACTGATCCAATTCAGATATTGGAGCTTCGCGCCTTGCTTTACGTCGTTCAAACTCTTGACGAGATTGAATCTCGGCTTGATAGGCTGGATCATTCCGTAGCCTCTTTAGATCACTAAGCACACGATTCTGAAAAGCCACAATCGCTCCCGGCTGGAGATAAATGATCTCTTCCTCCAATCGTTCCAAAAATTCGCGTATCGTCATGAATAAACCTCGCTCCTTTATCGCGCCCATTGATTTTTGTGCCCGTCATTGCCGGCGGGCAAGTGTGGTATAATGCGTCATGCTCACACGTCGAAAATTCACAATAGGCTCCACAGCGGCAGGCGTTGCAGCGGTCGCTGGAGTGCCGTCAATTTTGCCGACATCGGCAAAGATCCCCGAGGCAACCATGGATGACATCATGGTGAACCTCGGGCCGGACCCCCGGGCCTTCATGCGCCAGATAACCGACGACGCCATTTGCGGTTATCCCGATTTTGGCATCCTCTCTCCCGAAGAACGCCACGGCAAGGACTGATCCAAGAGGCACGATGATGTTTGCGAGGAAGAGCTCTCGTAAGCGGATGGACTAAACTGCATGACTCCTAATTAGGGCCGAGCCGGAAGGAACGGTGAGTATGCGTTATTTCACGATCGGTCTGGCGCTTTTCGCTTTTTATCTCTGGGGCGAACAGCGAATCCTGCGTAGCAGTTTGGCAAATTATGTCGAACTGGTGCATCTTCAACAAGCAAAGGAAGCGTGCACTAAGGAATTCATCAAGGAATATGAAGGTGAAGTTGACCCGAAAAAGTTCCCATGGGCAACGGTGATGACGGATATTGGGAGGTTCCCAGATTCAATATTTTTTCGCTATTTTCGGATTGGGCAGCTTTGGGACTATAGGAACGCATCCTTGACAATGCACCTTACCTCCGCGCCAGACAAATACCGTTGCGTTTTCCATCCACCGGATTCAGCCGCAGTGGACCTAAATCTATTGCCTCCGCCATCAACTTACTAGTGGCGGTCTATTTCGTGGGGATGCTCTTCTTTTTTTTGCGCTTGTCGACAAGCTCTGCGTGAGGCTTAGGCGGCATTTTTAGGAGTGCCCGCAGGCCTTCGTCGCGACGCTTGGCAATTTCTTTTTCTGTTAATTCTTTATCTTTTTGGGGTTTTGCCATGGGCGAAAAAACATTTCCAACCTACAGTTTACCGAAAATCGATGACG
>CAYWBS010000512.1:0-3111 GCA_964456215.1 uncultured Hyphomicrobiaceae bacterium | reverse complement strand
ATCGGCGCGCTTTTCCATGGCTGGGAAGGCGGCAACCGGGCGCTCACCGGCTTCGCCTATCTTGGTTTTTCCGTCGAGCTCCTGGGACTTTATTTCAAGACGCTCGGCACTTTGCTGAACACAGCGTTCTTCTTCTTCACCGCCGGTCTCATCGTCATCGCGCTCTCCTGGCTTGCCTGGACGCTGAACCGGCGTCAACTGGCGCGCATGGAGGCGGCATCATGACCGGCGGAGCGGCGAGCGTGGCTCCTCAAGTGGATCTACCGGCGGGAGCGGCCGACGATGGCAGCTTCCGCATGAACCTGAAAAACTATGCGATCGCGGTCTTGATCGTTGCCACCGCGCAGACGGCGGCCTTGAGCTGGATAATCGCCAGCCGGATAAGTCTGATCAATTCCGGTCAGGAAATCAGGCTCAATATTGTGCCGATTGACCCGAGGAGCCTGTTTCGCGGTGACTATGTTATTTTGAATTATGAAATCTCCGCGCTCGATACCGAGAAGCTTGCAGGGGATGACGCGTTCAAGCGCAATGCGCCGATCTATGTCACCCTTCGGCGCGACGCCGATGGCAACTGGATGGCGGCGAATCTCTCGAAGAAGATGGCGGCGGTCAAGGACGAAGGCAAGGCCGTCATTCGCGGTAAAGTGCGATCGAGTGGGAAAAAGCTCCGGGTCAATTATGGCATCGAATCCTATTTCGTCCCGGAAGGCGAGGGCAAACGGCTGGAGAACCTGGCCCGCGACAAGAAGCTCGCCGTGCTCGTCGCGATCGGTGCCAGCGGCGAAGCCGCGATCAAGGGCCTGTTGATCGATGGTGAGCTCCAATATGAGGAGCCGCTGTTTTGAAGAAATGGACCGGCGTTATTGCTAACCCATGGGCGCCGGCATCAGCGGTTTAGAAACCAAAGCGCGACGCTTAGGACGATGCTGATCAGGAGGGATGTCGTCAGCGGCAGGTAAAGGCGGAAGTTCTCCCGGTCGATGATGATATCGCCGGGCAGCCGGCCAAGGCCGAATTTTTCCCCGGCCATCCAGGCAAGTCCGGCGGCGATGAGAATGATCCCGGCGATGATGAGGAATTTTGCCATATCGCAAACGTATGGAAGCCAGCGGCTGGGTTCAATAGGCGCTGGCGCGGTGGCGAATTGCGAAAGCAGGACAAGGGAGGTGGCGATGAGCATTACACGGCATGAAGCGAAAAAGATTCTGTCCAGCGTGGTCGAGGGCGGCGGTCTAGTGTACACCGCGGGCATTACCGCCGAGGATTTCAGCAAGGACATCAAGGGGCAGACACGGGAAGTGCTCGACGAAATCGATCGGCTTCTGGCGCTGGCGGGAACTGACAAGTCCAAAATCCTGTCGACGACGATATGGGTCTCGGATATCCGTCTGCGCGATCTGATGAATGAAGTTTGGAACCAGTGGACGGACAAGGCCAATCTGCCGGCGCGCGCCTGTATCGAGGCCAAGCTTGCCGGTGCCAATATCTTGGTCGAGATCGCCGTTGTGGCGGTTAAGTAGGAAGCGTGGCGGCTTGTCCGATACTGCAAAGAGCAGATGCGGCCGATCAGCTCCGCTTATGGGCCTTTGCCTTTTCGACTCCGCTTAGCAGCTTCTCGCACGGATAGTGCAGTTTCACCGCCGACACGTCAAAGCCCGCATGAAACGGGCTCTGATAAGGCGTGCCGTCCTCATTGCGCTCAGGCTCGTAATTCTGGATTTTGACCCAGAAGGCGCGATCCAATTTGACCGGCTTATTTTCATGGTCGGTGGCATCCTTGATGGAGAACATGAGATAGTTGTCGATGACGCTGGGGTCGGACGTATAGTGGACGCCTAGTGAAAACCACGGCGAATTGCTTTTCAGTTTCTTGTCTTTGGCGATGAAGAGCTCAATGCTCCCGATCTTATTGTCCCTTTTCGGTTCGTGGACGGCGATATCCCATTCGGGCCCGCTCTGAAAACAGACGACATCGTCAATCTTGCCGCGCCCCTTCGTGTAGCCGACGACGATATAGCCGTCGCCGAGAGACCAGGCGGCCGCGACGTTGACTTTCTCGGGCCCGAGCGCCTTGTCGGTATTTTGCAGAATGGAAAGTTTGCGGAAACCGTAGCTGTGCATGAAATCTACATAAACGCCGCCCTTGAGGCGCGGTCCCATCGGCAGCCTGAGATCGTCCGCGGCCAGGACCGCAATCGACGTAAGAGAGATTATGGCGGCAATTACCAAAATAGTCTTTTTGAGCATGCCCAATATCAGTCTATATCGCGATTGTTATCTCCCGGTGAGTATATATGCGCGGTCGCGATATTGGATATGAAATCTTTGTGGCGTGGGAAAAGCGTGGGCGGACCATGACGAGAGGCAGGCGTCGTTGAATCTCAGTGACGGCCTTGTCGGCTATTCCGCAGCTTCTGCCGGCCCGGCATCGTGTGCTTCCTTGAGCTTGTCCAGAAGGTCGATCGCCGCCTCGGCGATGACGGTTCCCGGGCCGAAAATGGCTTTCGCGCCGGCCTTGTACAAGGCTTCATAGTCTTGCGGCGGAATGACGCCGCCGACTGCGATCAGGATGTCGGCTCGGCCGTGCCTTTCGAGCTCCGCCTTCAGCTCCGGCACCAGGGTCAGGTGACTGGCGGCCAGGGAAGAAATGCCGATGACATGAACGTCATTGTCGATGGCCTGGTGGGCGGCCTCTGCCGGCGTCTGGAACAAGGCGCCGATATCGACATCGAAGCCCAGATCGGCGAAGGCGGAAGCAATGACCTTTTGGCCCCGGTCATGGCCGTCCTGGCCGACCTTGGCGACGAGAATGCGCGGCCGCCGCCCTTCTTCCTGCGCGAACCGCTCGACGCGGCTCATGACTTTTTTGACCGTATCGCTCATGGCTCCGACCTCTGATTTGTAGACGCCGGAGATCGCTTTGATTTCCGGAAGATGGCGTCCGAATATCTTTTCCATGGCCATGGAAATTTCACCGACGGTGGCTTTGGCGCGCGCCGCGGCGACGCTCAATTCGAGAAGATTTCCATCGCCGGTTTCGGCGCATCTGGTCAGCGCATCAAGGCTCGCCTGGCAGGCGGCCTCGTCGCGCTCCGCGCGCAGGCGTTC
>CAYWBS010000511.1:0-3121 GCA_964456215.1 uncultured Hyphomicrobiaceae bacterium | reverse complement strand
GTCCTGCGGGTTCAGGAACAGGTAGAAGCAGGAGAAACTGCCATGACAGGCCCAGGGCAGGCCTTCTTCGGCGATAACCTCATTCAGGAGCCGCCTCAGGGTTTCGCCGCTTTCGTTGGCCCGCGTGCAGGCATCGCTGTCGCGGACGATCCGGAGCGCCGCGCCGCCGGCGGCCGCCGACAATGGGTTGGCGTTGTAGGTTCCCTGATGGGCGATTTTCTCAAACCCCTTGGCGTCGGCGGCATCAAAGTCGAGAAGTTCCATGATGTCCTTGCGTCCGCAAACGGCGCCACCCGGAAGACCGCCGGCGAGGATCTTGGCAAGGCTTGTCAGATCGGGCATGACATTGAAATGCGCCTGCGCGCCTCCCGGCGATACGCGAAAACCGGTGACGACTTCATCGAAGATGAGGATAATGCCGCGCGCCGCCGTCATCTCTCTCAGAGCATGAAGAAATTCGCCGTTCACCGGGATCTGGCCCGTACTGGCGCCGATCGGCTCCAGGATGACGGCGGCAATGTCATCGTCGCCATTGATGATCGCGCGGGTGGCATCGGCATCGTTCGATGGGGCGAGAAGCGTATTTTCAGCGATCTCCCTAAGCACGCCGGGCGTCGGCGTGCCGTCGAAATGGTTGGTGACGCCGAACGCGCCGTGGTCCTGCCAGCCGTGAAAATGACCAAAAAAGCGAACGAGCTTCCGTCTGCCGGTAAAAGCGCGGGCGAGCCGAAACGCCATCAGATTGGCTTCCGTTCCCGATGAGGTGAAGCGGACCGTTTCCGCGCTCGGGACCAGCTCCTTGACCAGCGCCCCCCACTTGACTTCCAGTTCGTGACAGGCGCCGAAATGGGTGCCGCGCGCAACCTGTTCCTGGACCGCCGCCGTCACCTCCGGCCGGCAATGGCCGAGCAGCAGCGCGCCGTGACCGCCGTAGTAATCGACATATTCATTGCCGTCGGCATCCCATTTCCTGGATCCCTTGGCGCGATCGACATAGATGCCGTAGGGCAGGATGCGGCGGGAATCATGCGTAATACCGCTCGGAAATAGTTGGGCGGCCGCGCCGGCAAGCTCCGCGGAGCGCCGCGTCCGTTCGCGATAGGCGGCGACAATTCTCGAATTGGTCAAAACGCCGTCGGCCATGACTTACCCCCCATACTGAATCTGTGCTGGAGTCTCATAAATGTCGGTCCGGTTCGCCCTTGAACGCCGATGCGTATTATCATGCGACGGTCAGGGCCGCGCGCCTCTCGTGGTCCAGAACCCGTTTCCATTGCATCTCTACATCCGCGCCGGCGGAGCGCTCGAGGCGATGGGCCGGATGCTCCTGATGGTTTCGCGCCGGAAGATATAGAGGCCGGCGAAGATGACGATCGCGGCCCCGAAAAGCGTCCATTCATCGGGGAGATCGCCGAACAGGAGAAAGCCAAAGAGGACCGCCCAGACCATGGACGTATATTTGAATGGCGCGACCAGAGCCGCCTCGCCACGGCGGAATGCCTCGATCATCAAATAGTGCGCGCCGGCGAGCAGCAGGCCGCTCGCGGCGAAGGTCGAAAGGTCGGCGGACTTCAAGGCAAGCCATCCAAACGGCGCCGTCGCCAGCCCGGCGAGCATGACGACCGACGTGGTGACGAGCATGACGGCGGCACTCGTTTCAGTCGCCGCGATGCGCCTGGTAATGATGTCGCGGACACCGCCGCAAAGCGCCGCGCCGAGCGGCAGCAGCACGGCCCATTGCAGCGCGCCGCCGCCGGGCCGCACCATGAACAGCACACCCGCAAAACCGGCAAGAACCGCCATCCAGCGCCGCCAGCCGACATGTTCCCCAAGAGCGAACGGCGCCAGCGCCGTAATGAAGAGCGGGCCGGAGAAGGTGACGGCTATGGCGTCCGCCAGGGGCAGATAGACAAGTCCGTTGACGAACAGGAAGGCACTCGCGACCACGCAGCCGCCGCGAAGCGCCTGACCGGCGATGTTGTTGATGCGCAATGTGTGCAGACCGCCGCGGCGAACGGCAATCAGGAAGATCCACGGAAAGACGAACGCTCCGCGAACAAAGAGCAACTCGCCGATCGGATAGGTTGCGGCGAGTGATTTGACAAGGCCGTCATTGAGCGAAAGAAGGGCGACGCCGGCAAGCATGCAAATGATGGCACGCAAAGACTCGCTGGCGCCGGTATCGTGCGCAGCATTCGCGGATATGGAACTTTTCATTACCGATTCTGTTCCTTGGGGAATGGACTTGCAGACAGCCGCCAAGCCCGGAGAATAATGTTCGATCCTATACCATGCGGTCACCGGCCGGCAATTCCATGCAAATGCCTTGAACATGCGTCGCAGAGCCCGGGCGCCGGCTTTCCGGCTTTTTCGGACGTCACAATTCGTGTAGGAGAGGGGAGACAAGTGGAAGCAATTCCGGCCATTCGCCTGAAATAATCAGATGTCCAAACCATCCTTTCATATGATCCCCGGCGCACCGCGGCCGGTCGCCCCGTTCTCACACGCCGTCGAAGCTGACGGCTGGGTCTTTCTGACGGGGCAGATGCCGACCGCGCCGGAAGAGGACGGCGCGCCGCTGCCGGACGGTATCGAGGCGCAAACACGGCGGGTGATGGAAAATCTAAGGATCGTGCTCAAAGGGCTCGGCCTCGGGCTGGAGCATGTGGTGCAGGCGCGCGTCTATCTCACCGATTTCGAGCGCGATTACGCGGCCATGAACGAAGTCTACCAAACGTTCTTTGCCGAGGACCGGCTGCCGGCCCGCACCTGTGTCGGCGTCACGGCGCTCGCCGTCGGCGCGCTGGTCGAGATCGACATGATGGCGCGGCGGCCGGAGCCTATGCTACCAAGCCCGGCATGATACTGTCGCATAAGCATCAATTCATCTACATCAAGACATTCAAGACGGCGTCGACCTCCATCGAGGCGGCGCTTGCGCAAATCTGTGGTCCGGAAGACGTTATCACACCGGCCTCCGAGCCTTTAATGAAACATCGGAAGGGCGTTCCGGCGCGGAATTACCGGCTGGACCACGCGGCGGTGCCCAACCGGCCTCTTCTGAAACGGCTGCTCGGCCGCCCCGAACGCGGCTATCATCCAAGCGTCGGTTTTTACGAAC
>CAYWBS010000510.1:0-3127 GCA_964456215.1 uncultured Hyphomicrobiaceae bacterium | reverse complement strand
GGCTGCGACGGCAGGCTTTCGCGAGGTTGGGCGCTTTGAGCGTACCCTCCGCGCCGATGCCGAGATAGTGACAGCTCTCGTCCGGTTCACAGAGCCATAAAAGCATGACGTCCGGCGTGATTTCCGGTTCCACATAATTGAGATAGCAATCGACAGCCCAACTGATCCATTGGGTAGCGGGACGCAGGAAATCGGGCAATGGTCCAATTTTAGAGATAATTTTTTCCACTTCGCCAATGGGAACCGTCGCCTCGGGCCGTCTCATGGCCAGACGGAAGCCGCCCTGCGTTTCGGCGGAAGAGTTGATGAGCCGTCCACCTCCCGCGGTCCCCGCGCTCAGAGTGGCATAATGCAGGCCAGCCGCGGCCAGAAGCTCGCCCAGGGTCGGGACGCCAAAAAGCCGCCCCTTCAGCCGCTTGAGCGCCGCCTCGAACTTGAAATCATTGCCGCTGTCCAGTACCTCGCCCGGCGCGCCGTCAGGTTCGGGAAATCTGTTGGCAACGATGCCGTGCCTGGAAGGATAGCATCCGGTGATTACGGCGGACTGGTTGACCCGCGTTTCGGTCGGAAAGGTTGAACGGCTATTCGTGAAATTGACGCCCCTGCTGGCGAACCCATGCAGATTGGGCATGAGTTCGGGTGTGACGAACTCGGGCCTCAGAGCGTCGAATACGACAATCAAAATGCGTGTTTTGGTGGACTTGTTCATAGGAATTCCGAAGGGCACTTGGTGCCCGGCGCTAAAGGGATTCGATCGATTTCAGAGCGCACAATAGCCTAATTATTCAGTTGCAGATGTGTGAACTGGCCGCAACCGGGAGCAGAAATGCGCAGGTGCGACCTCGTGGATGGCTGGTGAGCCGCTTTTCATTTCCGTGACCAAACACTCAGTATTATATGGCGCTGGATTATTATATGGCGCTGCATTTTGTTTGGCGGTATCGCCATTTTAATCCGGATCGTGGCACTGGCGCCATTTTCGGGCGGAGGAGACTGAGCGCCCCGGGGGATTGAATCGCCAGGAGATTGGCGTGTTGAAGGCGCGGAGAGTGTTGTGCTTATGGCTTAAGTGCGAAACGCTCAGTGCGCCGGCTTCTTCCGAAATCTTCCGGTGGGGTAGGATTGCGCACACCGGCTGGCCGGCAGCCGTTACCCACTCCAGCCGATATTTGCGGTTTCATCCTGGTCAGCCCGTGCCGGGTCTTTTCCCAATGAAATGGCGCGACAATCCAGTGCCAGATGGCGCGATATGCGGCGAACGATATCAAGAGCCAGTAAAAAGGCATCAGCCCTATCTGCAGTCCCAGGCCTTTGAACCCTCGCCTGCGGGAAGCGAGATATCCGAGCGCCATCGGTGCCGCATAGCCGACGCTCAGGTTAAAAAGTGAAGCGACCCAAATATGAAGGCCGATAACCGTCTCAGGCATCCAAAAAAACGTGCTGCCGGCACCTGTTAGAAGGGTGACGAGAAATATGGGATGCGCCAGCGCCGATACGACCGTCCCGCCGATGATCGCTTGAAAGGCTATAAAGCCGCGCATGCCAAGTTCGCGTCTGAGGCGTATCGGATGGCGCATATGCACGAGATATGTCTGCATCCATCCCTTTATCCAACGGCTGCGTTGTTTTACCCAGTTCGCGGTTCGGCAATTGGCTTCTTCATAGATCGTGGAATCGAGGATCTTGCAGCAATAGCCGCGTCGGTAGACGCGCATTCCGAGATCGGCATCTTCCGTCACGTTGAACGCATCCCAGCCTCCGGCACCGCGCAACACGCTCATCCGAAAGTGATTTGACGTTCCGCCTAGCGGAATTGGTACTTTGAGCTCTTCGAGGGCCGGCAGGAGGCCATCGAAGAGTGCCGAGTATTCGATGGCGAACTGCTTCGTCAGCCAGTTTTCCTGGACATTGTAGAAATTCAACCGCGCCTGGACACAGGCGAGATTGTTTGGGCCTTCCCGAAATGCGTGCAGCGCCTTGAGGATCTGGTCAGGTTCCGGCAAATCCTCCGCATCATAGATCACGACATAGTCGCCTCTGGCAAAATGAAGTGCGAAATTCAGGGCTTTCGGCTTGGTGCGTGGAATGCTGTCCGGCGCTGTTATGACTTCTATATTCGCGGGAAGATTAATCGACTTCAATGCGTCTTGCATATCGGTATCGGCGCTTTCGATAACCAATTTGATATCAAGCTTCGCCACCGGGTAGTTGCGGCATTATGTATCAAGCGCAGGAGAGAAAAACTCTGTTTGATTACATATTGCTTCGATAGTTGAGGCAAGAGTGAAGGGAAATACTTCACAGTCGCAATTTATCCGGCTTTGCAAAAAGCCTGATGGTAGGATTGCGACATGTCCACTAAACGAATCATCATTGCCGTTTTCGGCGCTTTGGTGCTCGGCTTCATTGGTTTCAATTTTGAAAACTGGCTTGCCGGGCACGGCTGGAACGACCTTATCACCGACTTCGAGAAGGAGGTGAAGCAGGTGGAATGGTCGTGGTCAGCAATTTGGAATGGTGTCAATGCATTCATGATTTCCGATTTTGCTATCGGCCTAGCGATCGGCGGTCTTGTCTTCGCTTTCTGGGACCCTGTGGCGCGTTATGGGGAGTCACTTTTGGGGCTTAGTTCGTCAACGCCAGCTAACGAGACGGAATTGTTACGCCAACAACGTTTAGCGAAAAAGGAGGATCGCGTTGGCCGCGAACTTGACGAACAGCAGAAAGTGGAAGCCGCGCGGCACAAATTAGATGATCTATTTGCTGAAGGCGTCAAACTTAGAAATAGGCTTATCCCAGCAATTGAGAATTACGACAACAACAATGCGCGAAGTGAAATGCGCAGATGGAGTAACAAGGTCGTAAGAACGATGACCGACGCGAAGGTGAAATTAGGCGCTAGGTCGCGGTTTAGAACATTCAACAGATTCGATCCGGAGTACACAGAGGCGGAAGGAAAAAGTCCCGCGCAACACACGGTGGAGGCAATCTACAATGAAAAACTTGAACGTCTCAGAGCCGCTATCGACAGTTTCGATTAAGTCACGGATCTCCACCAAAATCCGATATAAAATATCAGAGGCGCTAAATTCTCGGCCACAGATCGTATATGTTTAGGCATTCCGCT
>CAYWBS010000509.1:0-3133 GCA_964456215.1 uncultured Hyphomicrobiaceae bacterium | reverse complement strand
TTTTCGGCGATGACCGCCATATCAAGGAAGGCGATACCGTCAAGCGCACCGGCGCGATTGTCGACGTGCCGGTCGGCAAGGGGCTTCTCGGCCGCGTCGTCGACGCCCTGGGCAATCCGATCGACGGCAAAGGGCCGATCGAGGCCGAAGAGCGCAAGCTCGTCGATGTCAAGGCGCCGGGCATTCTGCCGCGGAAATCCGTCCATGAGCCGATGCAGACCGGCCTCAAGGCCATCGATTCCCTGATCCCCATAGGCCGCGGCCAGCGTGAATTGATCATCGGCGACCGGCAAACCGGCAAGACCGCGATCATTCTCGATACCATCCTCAACCAGAAGTCTATCAACGCCACGGGCGATGAAGCCCAGAAACTCTATTGCGTCTATGTGGCCGTCGGCCAGAAGCGCTCGACGGTGGCGCAATTCGTCAAGGCGCTTGAAGAAAATGGCGCCCTTGATTATTCGATCATCGTCGCGGCCACGGCCTCCGACCCGGCGCCGATGCAGTTTCTGGCGCCCTACGCGGGCTGCGCGATGGGCGAATATTTCCGCGATAACGGCATGCACGCCCTGATCGCTTATGACGATCTTTCCAAACAGGCCGTGGCCTACAGGCAGGTCTCGCTCCTGCTCCGCCGCCCGCCCGGCCGCGAGGCCTATCCGGGCGACGTCTTTTATCTGCATTCGCGCCTGCTGGAGCGCGCCGCCAAGCTCAACGAGGACCACGGCGCCGGTTCGCTGACGGCGCTGCCGGTCGTGGAAACCCAGGCCAACGACGTCTCGGCCTATATTCCGACCAATGTGATTTCCATCACCGACGGCCAGATATTCCTCGAAACGGATCTATTCTACCAGGGTATCCGTCCGGCGGTGAATGTCGGCCTTTCGGTGTCGCGGGTCGGCTCGTCGGCCCAGGTGAAGGCCATGAAGCAGGTCGCCGGCGCCATCAAGGGCGAACTCGCGCAATACCGGGAAATGGCGGCCTTCGCGCAGTTCGGCTCCGACCTCGACGCGGCGACCCAGAGACTTCTCGCGCGCGGCGAGCGGCTGACCGAACTCCTGAAGCAGCCGCAATTCTCGCCGCTCAAGGTGGAAGAGCAGGTGATCGCCATTTTCGCCGGAACGCGTGGCTTTTTGGACCGGATTCCGGTTTCCGAAGTGGGCCGGTTCGAGCAGGAGCTGCTGCGCGCCATGCGCGAGGACCATTCCGACATCCTTCAGACGATCAGAGAGGAAAAAGAGCTCTCCGGGGAAACGGAAGAAAAACTCAGGGAGGCCGTGGAAGCATTCGCCAAGGTCTTCGCCGCCTAGAAGTCGAGCGTTCACTCCGTCACGGCGCAACTAGGGAGCAGCCCGCCTCATGCCCAGCCTCAAGGACCTGCGCAACCGTATCGCCAGCGTCAAGGCGACGCAGAAAATCACCAAGGCCATGCAGATGGTGGCCGCGGCGAAGCTGCGCCGCGCCCAGGAGGCCGCGGAAGCGGCGCGGCCTTATGCGGAACGGATGGACGGCGTGCTCGCAAATCTCGGCAGGCGGATCGCCGATAAGGCCGCCGCCGCGCCGCTCCTGGTCGGAACCGGCAGCGACGACGTGCATCTCCTGGTCGTGTGCACCGCCGAGCGCGGACTGTGCGGCGGCTTCAACAGCAATATCGCGCGGCTCGCGCGCGACAATGCCCGGTCTCTCATCGCCGACGGCAAGACGGTCAAAATTCTGTGCGTCGGACGCAAGGGCTTCGACGTCTTGAAAAGGGAATTCGAGAAACTGATTATCGATGTGATCGACCTGAGGGCGGTCAAGCAGATCGGTTTTGCCAACGCGAAATCCATTGCCGACAGCGTATTGACGCTTTTCAATGATCGCGAGTTCGATGTTTGCACCCTTTATTTTTCCGAATTCAAGTCGATCATCGCGCAGGTGCCGAGGGCGCTGCGGCTCATTCCGGCCACGCTGCCCGAAGATGGCGATGAGGCTCAGAGCCCATCGGGCGCGGAGGCCGGCTACGAATATGAGCCCGACGAGGATGAAATTCTCATCGATCTCCTGCCGCGCAATATCGCGACGCAGATTTTCCGGGCGCTGCTGGAAAACGCGGCATCCGAGCAGGGCGCGCGGATGACGGCCATGGACAACGCGACGCGGAACGCCGGTGAAATGATCGATGATCTGACGCTCTTCTACAATCGCTCGCGGCAGGCAATGATTACCAAGGAACTTATCGAAATCGTCTCCGGCGCCGAGGCGCTTTGAGGACGCAAGGCGATAACTAAGGATTGAGCAATGGCAAACGAGATTTCAAGTGGACATGTCAGCCAGGTCATGGGCGCCGTCGTCGACGTCAAGTTCGTGGGCAAGCTGCCGGCAATCCTGAACGCCCTGGAGACGGACAACAAAGGCAATCGCCTGGTGCTCGAAGTGGCGTAGCATCTGGGCGAGAACATGGTGCGCACCATCGCCATGGACACGACCGAAGGCCTGGTGCGCGGCCAGAAAGTGAGGGATACGGGCGAGGCCATCTCCGTCCCCGTTGGCGATGAAACCTTGGGCCGCATCATCAACGTCATCGGCGATCCGGTGGACGAGGCCGGGCCGTTGAACACCAACGAGCGGCGTCCCATCCACGCCTCCGCGCCGGAGTTCGTCGACCAGTCGACGGAGACCGCCATTCTCGTTACCGGCATCAAGGTCGTCGACCTGCTGGCGCCCTATGCCAAGGGCGGAAAGATCGGGCTGTTCGGCGGCGCCGGCGTCGGCAAGACGGTGATCATCATGGAGCTCATCAACAATATCGCCAAGGCCCATGGCGGCTACTCGGTGTTCGCCGGCGTCGGCGAGCGCACCCGGGAAGGCAATGACCTTTATTGGGAAATGATCGAGTCCGGCGTCAACAAGAACCCGAAGAAGAACAACGGTTCGGCGGCCGGTTCCAAATGCGCGCTTGTCTACGGACAGATGAACGAGCCGCCCGGCGCCCGGGCCCGGGTCGGCCTGTCCGGCCTTACGGTCGCCGAGCATTTCCGCGATCAGGGCCAGGACGTGCTGTTCTTTGTCGACAATATCTTCCGTTTCACCCAGGTGGGCTCGGAAGTGTCGGCGCTGCTCGGCCGCATTCCCTCGGCGGTGGGCTATCAGC
>CAYWBS010000508.1:0-3141 GCA_964456215.1 uncultured Hyphomicrobiaceae bacterium | reverse complement strand
CCGCACCGGCGGACCTTGGAGGTCCGACAGGCGAGTACAATTGCCTTTCGCTTCACGGCCGGGGCGTTTTCGCCTGCATATCGCCGTGGAATTTTCCGCTTGCGATCTTTACCGGACAGATCGCTGCCGCTCTGGCGGCCGGCAATGGAGTCGCCGCGAAGCCGGCGGAGCAGACCCCCTTGACGGGATTCTTGGGAATTCAGTTGTTGCACGAGGCGGGCGTACCCCCTGCCGTTCTGCAATTCCTGCCGGGTAGCGGGGGGGAGATTGGCGCCCGGCTGGTCACCAACCCGTTGGTCTCCGGCGTCGCCTTCACGGGATCGACCGAGACGGCGAAAGCCATCAGCCGGGCGCTCGCGGACCGGCCCGGTCCGATTATTCCCTTGATCGCCGAGACCGGCGGCATCAATGCCATGATCGTCGACTCGACGGCACTGCCGGAACAGGTCGTGCGCGATGTCGTAAGATCCGCCTTCGACAGCGCCGGGCAGCGCTGTTCGGCGCTTCGCCTCCTCCTGTTGCAGGAGGAGGTCGCCGACCGCATTCTGGTCATGCTCAAAGGAGCGATGCGCGAACTTGAACTCGGCGACCCGCTCAATTACGCGACTGATATCGGCCCGATTATTGATGCCGAGGCGGCAGCCCGTCTCGAACAGCATAAGAAGTCGCTGCGGGACGCCGGCCGGGAACTCATTGACCTCGATATCCCGGAAGCCTGCTCTCACGGAACCTTTGTCGCCCCGGCGCTCTATGAACTAGACGAAGTCGGCGCGCTCAAGGAAGAGGTTTTCGGGCCGATCCTGCATGTCGTCCGCTACCGGGCGCAGGATTTGGAGGCTGTTTGCGAGGAAATCAATGCGATGGCTTATGGGTTGACCCTCGGACTGCACAGCCGCATCGCGGCAACGGCAGACTTCGTTGCCGACCGGATGCATGTCGGCAATATCTATATCAACCGCAACCAAATCGGCGCCGTGGTGGGCGTTCAGCCATTCGGCGGGGAAGGGCTCTCGGGAACCGGGCCCAAGGCCGGCGGGCCAAACTATATGAAACAATTTGCCATCGAGCGCGTGCGGAGCGAGGATATGACGGCCTCTGGTGGCAACGCAACCTTGCTCTCGCTCCGACCCGACTCGCCGACGTCGTTCGAATAGGGCGCGACAAGATGCTATAGCCGAGTCGGCGGCGCTGAATTGTGGAGACCTGGCGGAACGACCATGTTTCTTTAGCACGAAGTGGGACGAGTGACCGTCCTTGGCGCGCTCCGGTCCTCCCGGATATGTTGGGCCGGAACAGCGAAGCAAAATGAACCTAAGCGAATTCGATGGACGATGACAGCAAAGCTCCGGCGAAGCCAACGGGTGGCGGAAAAGTTATGGGGGACGACCCGTCCGCCCGGTCTGAGGTAGACGCTTTTCTCAAGAAAGTCCGGGCGATGTCGCCTGCGGCCGGCGGCGCCAGGGGCCGCCTGATATTTGCGATGGACGCGACAATGAGCCGGCAGCCGACCTGGGATATGGCGCTCGCCCTGCAGGCCGACATGTTCCGGGAAGTGAAGGCGATAGGTGGACTTGATGTGCAGCTGGTTTACTTCAGGGGATTCGGCGAATGCCGGGCGAGCAAATGGGTCAGCGACCCTGAAGCGCTCGCCAATCTCATGACCAAGGTGAACTGCCGGGGCGGGCATACGCAAATCGGAAAGGTGCTGGCCCATGCGCGCCAGGAAGCCGGGAAAAAGCCCATCGGCGCCCTGGTCTATGTTGGGGATTGCATGGAAGAAGAAATTGACGATCTTGCCGGGCGCGCCGGCGAGCTTGGCCTCCTGAATGTACCGGTATTCCTGTTTCAGGAAGGCAGTGATTCTCGGGCGCAATCGGCGTTTCAACAGATCGCGCGGCTCACGCACGGCGCCTATTGCAGGTTCGGCGCGGGCTCGGCGGCGGAACTGAGGGAATTGTTGACAGCGGTCGCCGTCTATGCAGCGGGCGGCCGGACGGCGCTGGCGGATTTCAGCCGCGAGCGGGGCGGCTCATCTCTGAGATTGCTCGAGCAATTGGATTAGTCCGCGCGGTTCCCCATGCCCTATCTCCTTCTCGGTCTGGCAGCCCTGGTCTTGTTCTTGATCCTGGGACAGCGCTTCATAAAGGCAAATCCCGCGGCGCTTGCAAGGCAGGCGCGAAAATTTGGCGGCGTTTTCGTGCTGATCGCCGCCGTGGCGCTCTCGGTAACGGGAAAATTCGCCCTGGCCTTGCCGCTAGCGGTTCTGGGACTGGGAATGCTGCAAAGGGGATTATTCGCGGGCTTTTCGTTTCCGGGCAGCGCGCGAAAATCGCCGGGACAGACCTCCCAGGTTCGTACTGAATTTTTGGAAATGACGCTCGATCATGATTCCGGCGCCATGAATGGACGCGTTCTCAAAGGCGGCCACCGGCATAAGTCGCTCGCCGACCTTCACCTTGCGGAACTTCTGGCGCTTCGGCAGGCGTGGCTCGTCGAGGACGAGCAAAGCGCGCGGCTGATCGAGGCCTATCTCGATTATGTGCATCCGGGATGGCACGCCAAAGCGGGTTCCGATTCCCATGGTGGGCAGCACAGTGAAGCGCCGCCGGGCCCGGGAGGCGGGCGGATGACGGTTGACGAGGCCTATGAGGTCTTAGGGCTCGCTCCGGGAGCGAGCGCCGCCGATGTTCGGAAGGCACACCGGGAGCTGATGAAAAAGCTTCATCCCGACCATGGCGGCTCCACATATCTCGCCGCGAAAATCAACCAGGCCAAGGATGTGCTGTTGGAAATCACAAGGTAGCGTTGCTTGGTCCTGTCACGAACCAATTGGCTCACACCATTTCGAACCAGATTTACGAGTTCATGACCTAATGAGCCTGCGACACGAAGCATGCAATGGCGCGTTCCTTGAGCTTGGCGCAGGTATTGTGCGCGTCCGCTTCGCTAAATGCCGCGAAACGAGCGCGAATGAGTTTTATCGTCGGGTCGGAATGAGGCATCGTAATGGGCGGGTGGCCTTTCAACAGATCTTCCGCTTTCGAGAAAACCAGCTGCAGATTTTCCCGGGCGAGATTGACATCCGCGTAGGCGCCGATTTGCACCTGGAAGGGGCCGGTGAATGCCGCGGCAGTCTGGGCG
>CAYWBS010000507.1:439-3143 GCA_964456215.1 uncultured Hyphomicrobiaceae bacterium | reverse complement strand
GACTTTTGATCTGCGCGCGGATCGGTTGCCAGCCCCCGAGACGCTTGTTCTGAAACCTGGCGCTCGTGTGATGGCTCTGAAGAATGATCCGAAGGGGCGCTGGGCGAATGGTTCTCTTGGTACCGTTGCCGAATTAGAGCGGAACTGCGTTTGGATGCAACTCGATAACGGCGGGAGCATCGTCGATGTCGAACGGCAAAGCTGGGAGAACATTCGTTACAAATGGGACGCGGCCAACAGGAAAGTCAATACTGAAATCATAGGATCATTCACGCAGATGCCACTGAACCTTGCGTGGGCCGCCACAATCCATAAAGCACAAGGACTGTCTCTAGACGATGTTCGCATTGATCTTGAAGGCGGTGCCTTCGCCTCTGGTCAAGCTTATGTCGCAATTTCCAGGGCCCGGTCTCTCGACGGACTTTCCCTCACGCGACCGCTTCGGCCATCCGACGTCTTCATTGATCCTCTGCTTTCCGAATTTGATCGATGGACGCAATCCGATTTGGCATTGCGCGTTCATGGCGGCCATGACAGATGATGCACGCGTCCCTCGCTTGGGGTCCGATGTAGACCGCCTACCGGGCGAACCATGGTAGTGCTCCTGAAGACTGCCTATGACCCCGAAGTCGACAATTCGCGGGGAGACCGGGTGCCGTTCAAGATTGTCCGCAAAGATCAAATAGCAGTCATTTCAGCCAAACGAGGATCATCGATCTCTCCGAGCGTCGTTGCCGTCCGCTGTTGCTTCAGTAGCGGACCCGAAATGTTTAATCCTGTCTTTCCTCGGTCGAGCCAAGAAGGGATCACTGGACGAAGTCCAGCGCCCAAAATTTCCGTAGAAACATCCGGTGTCAAACTTCATACGAAAAAATGAGAGAACCGCCAAAAAACTGTATGAGAGAACTTGACTAGACTGACTGGTCGGTTTATATGGCTTCGCATGACACATAGCGCAATAGAATCTGCTGCCAGGCCAGCACCGAGAGGACGGGCGAAGAGAACGTCGAAAGAGAAACTCATTCAGGCGGCCCGCGAGCTTATGCTTGCCCAGGGCTATCCGATCACAAGCGTGGACGAAATTATTAAAGCCGCCGGGGTTAGTAAGGGAAGCTTTTATCATTATTTCAACTCGAAGGAGGAGCTTGCCCTGACGGCCATGCATGATTTTCTCGCCGACGGTGCTGCGGTAATGATGGAGGGCCCCTTCCAAGATGTCGTTGATCCCGCAATGCGGGCGATTGCCTTTCTCAAACATGTCGAAAGTGTCGCCAAGCGTCTTTGGAATCATGGCTGCTTGCTAGTGATGTTTTCCGTCGACCTGGCCGGAACCAGTCCGAAAGTCCGGGAAGAGACGAGCGCCGTCCTGGAAGGTTTGATCGACAGAGTCGGGGCGATCCTGCGGCCATTGGCCAAAGATGGTGGCGGGAATGCGCCGCTAACAGCCGAGGCAATGGCGCATCTGTACATGGCGGTCATCGACGGTTCCCTGGTGTACGCACGCGCGACCGGTGAGTCGAGCTCCATTGTCAGGAATCTGAAATCCTTCCGCCGGCAGATTGAAGCAATGAACGAGAGTGGTTGAAGGCGCTCAGAGTCAAATTTCGCATTCATTTTTTTAAGCAGGTGCCATACCGACTAGTCGGTTTAGCTAAATCTAATCAACAGAGTGGCGAGTAGGAGCCATCAAACCATGAACCAAGTACTTACTTCTGCCATCTCGGTATGGCCGCGAAACAGAAACTTTGTCAGTGGCCCGGAGGCGCGCGAACTGGTCGCTCTGTCGGTGCCGATGACAGGCGCGGCGCTGGTCAATATGGGTATGTCGATCACCGATACGGTGATGATGGGGTGGATTGGACCGTCGGCCCTGGCAGCAGGGGCGGTGGTGAGCGACCTGTACTCGATCGTCTACTATTTCATGGCTGGAATCCTGTCAGCCACTGCGCCTCTGATTGCACAGGCATTGGGAGCGGGGCGCGGTGCCGAGGTTCGCCGCGTGCTGCGGCAGGGATTCTTCGCGGCGGCGTTTTTGACGATTCCCGCCTTCGTGTTGGTCTGGAACGCCAGTTTACTGCTCCACCTATTCGGCGTCGAGAAGCTGGTTATCGAGCTGGATAGTGGCTATGGGCGGATGATGGCGTTCACGGTCGTGCCGATGATGTTCATTGCCGTCTGGCGCAACGCTTTTGCCGCCTTGGGCCGGCCCAAGGTCTTTTTGGTTGCCATCCTGGCGGCGCTGCCGATGAACGCGTTTGCGAATGCAGTCTTTATGTTTGGTGCGGGCCCCATACCGGCGATGGGACTTGCCGGCGCTGGACTGGCGTCGGCGATTGTCGCCACGGGTCTGGCTGCGGGCTTCGTCGCTTTTGCCGCGCTCAATGACGAGATGTGCCGCCTTTGCCTGTTCCGGCGATGGTGGCGGATCGACAAGCGATACCTCAAGGAGATTTTTCGCGTTGGTACTCCGGTCGGTTTTTCGAGCATTGGCGAGGTCGGTGTGTATCTGTTGTCCACCGTGATCGTGAGCCTCTTTGGCACTGCGGCATTAGCGGCGCATGCCATCACGCTGCGAATGGCGGGCGTCGTCTACACCTTAACCCTCGGGCTGTCCCAGGCGACCACGGTGCGCGTGGGCTATGCCGTCGGTCGCGGCGACCAGCGCGGGACGGCGGAGTCCGGTTGGACTGCGATGGCCATTGGA
>CAYWBS010000507.1:0-429 GCA_964456215.1 uncultured Hyphomicrobiaceae bacterium | reverse complement strand
CGGCACTTCCGACGCCGTGCCATGGCTGTTTCTCGCGGATACCCAGCCTGGTACTGGGGCCGTCGCCGCGACAGCCGCGGGCCTGTTGTTGCTGTTGGGCGGCGTCAATATCGCGGCCGGTCCGGCCTCGACTGCCATGGCTGTCCTGCGGGGATTCAAGGACACGCGCGCTCCGATGGTGTTGTGCCTTATTGCAAACTGGGCCGTTGGTATGCCAATCGTGATTTTCGCGGGTTTCCACCTAGGTTGGGACGCGTTTGGCGTATGGATGGGGCTCGTCGTTGCAGAAACGGCAATGGCGATTTTGATGTGCGGCAGACTGTTCCGCCGTGGGATGGAGCCTCAAACCGTGTGACGGGAAATTCCTTTGCTTCACATACTGATCTTTTGCCGGATCAAGCTGCCCATCTCGTCGAATCGTTTCCACGT
>CAYWBS010000506.1:0-3152 GCA_964456215.1 uncultured Hyphomicrobiaceae bacterium | reverse complement strand
TGGGCCGAAATTCGGGCCGATTCGACAGCAGCGCCTTGTCGGAACATGGCAATGTTTTCGAGAATAGTGCCTCGAAATATGTATGGTCGATCCGGCAGGTAACAGATCGAATTGGCGATGGACCACCCTTTCTTTCCGGCGACATTCACGCCGTCGATGTGGACGGAACCCTGATCCGGAACGATTTCTCCACGAATTATCTGGGCCAGCATCGTCTGCCCGCCATCAAAGTTCCCGCGAATTCCGATAATCTCGCCGGCCGACACTTCCAGTGACAGGCCATCAAGAATGTTCTTCCCGGTTACCGGATGGCGGCATGACATATCATTTATCCGGATCGCGCCCATTATCTCCGAGCAACTCGGTTGTTCGCTCTCTTCGCGTTTCTCGAGATCAAAAATCTGATCCGCGGACTCATGCAGGACGGTGATGTGCTGCATCTCATTCCATATGCCAATGCTCCTGAGAACAGGTTGGGTCAACCGCCCACTCAGCAAAGTACAGCAGGCGAGCGCTCCAATACTCAAATGCCCCGTCATTGCTACGACCGCTCCGATCGTGACCATCGCAATCATCGTCATGTTGGCAAATAGGTTGCCAAGGGTCTGCATGCGATCACCGTGCAGAATCGCGCGATAGCTGATATCGGCCGTTCCCTGCTGCAGCCGTTCGAAGCGGCGCATCATCTGAGGTTCCATAGCCATACATTTGATCGATTCGATTCCGCCAAGACATTCAATGATGAAATCATACCGTCTGCCGTCTCTGTCGGAACGTTCTTGCAAAATGGCCTGAATTTCTATTCCGCGCACAGACGTTGCGATTGCAAACCCCAGAATCATTGCGACGGGAATGGCGGCCATGAACCCGCCGACCAAAGCCATTACGGTGAGGAATATCAATAGGAAGGGCAAATCCAACAGAACAAGTCGCGCAGGTCCGCCATAAAAGCCGTTTAGTTCGGACAAGGCGTCCAAGCGATCCATCCACACACTGGCGGGATCTTTATCCAGCGCCGACAAAGGTGAATGCAATATGCGCCGAACGGCTTGAACCTCCATGCCATAGGAGGCATGCAGCGCCGCCCAACCCATGACATAAGCCCGCGCGATTTTCATGGCTGCCTCAAGGGCAATGACGACAGCCAAGCCTGCCATCAAAAAAGCCAATGTTTCCAAAGCATTATTCGGAATGATCCGGTCGTAAACCTGTAAAACCACGAGCGGCAGAGCAAGCCCGAGAAGGTTTATGAAGAAACTCGATACGATCGTTGAAGAGGGCAGCTCCAAGCATGCCGACATCACGGCGCGAATGCCAGACAGACTGCGCAGGCGCCTCCGGTTCTTCAGAGATGGCCCAAGTTCCGGTGAATTGGATTTGCTGCACGAGTATTGGCGGTGAAGATCTCTTTCAGCTCCAGCGTCCGCGGAAAGTCCCAGGAGACTGTCACCGGTTTCTGCATTGGACGCGGCAAACTCGCAAGAAACGCGGCGAAGGTCACTCGCGCCCGCCTTAGACCCGGCACATGCATCAGAAACTCTACCCATCGCCCAAACGCACCTTCTCTGAGGGAGGTCGTAATACCGCAACTATTTAGGTAGAGACAAAAGACTAGGGATTGGTAAATTTTATATAAAATATTCATATCAACTTGGAACTTCTAAATAAGTAATATATATTGTTAAATACATATTCATATTTTTTAAATTATTTTATTTATTTTAAAACATATTTTGTATTAACATTTCGTTAATAAAAGATTCCGTCATATTTCTGCAAACCTTCGTGAATAATCGTAAACTATATACATTAACGACCTGCAAACCAAGTAATTAATAATATTTTTATTTGATTTTAAAAATCGGACCGTCTTAACAAATTCGATTTATTAATGGAGCTGCCAAAATGTTATTTGCAATTTTTGTCGAGGCCGCCTGTGTCAGAGAAAAAATTAGCATCGGATCTTGATCCAAGCGCCAAAACTTCGCCGGAATCCGATCAACAAGTCCTTGATGCAAGTGATTTTTTGCTGGCAGATGAACCGCAAGACCGCCACGACGTTGTCCACCCAAACTCCATATTCCAATCCCGCTCATTCGATTTTGTCGATGATCCGAAACCATTGGCCCAGCCGTTTTCACGACACTCCGCAGACGCAAGACCTGCGGATGCCGCCACAGGCGATGGCGATGCCTCGCATAGGCCCACAAATGGTGAGACCCTGTCGGGGCAAGTCACACTTCCGTCCGAAGCTCCACCTTCGTTGGAGACTGCAGTTTTCGGTTCTTCGAATGCAGCCAACTTCACAACGCCCCCTATCCGTCAAGATGGCCTCAGCCCACTTTACGGCCAAGTCGACAACGCCGGCTCGCGTTTTGTGTCTCAAAGCGCAACCGGCAATATAAAGGCTCCACCTTATGATGATTCGACCCTTCCGGACGATTCTATCCTTCCGGTTGGCCCGATCGACCCCGATCCTGAAGAGGCACAATCGCCGCTTACTTTAATTGGCGGATCGGTGGATGAAAATGCCCCTGGTGGTACCAATGTCGGTGTCCTGTCCGTAACGAGACCGGCGTCTGGCGTCAGCTATACCTATAGTTTGACTTCCGACCCGTCTGGTTTCTTCGAGATCATAAGCAACGACATTCGCGTCAAACCGGGCGCGAACATCGACTACGAAACCAATAAAACCCACGATGTGACAGTTGAAGTTACTGATGCTGATGGCAATAGCGTAAATGAGACTTTTACGCTCACCGTCAACAATCTCTTTGACGAGCCTCCGACGGATATCGCGCTGTCCAACCGGTCGGCCGAGGAAAACTCACCTGCAGGGCATGTTGTTGCCACATTGGCCACAACGGACGCGGACGCCGGCGACAGCTTTACGTACCAGTTGACTTCTGACCCGTCCGGATTCTTCGAAATCATAGGCAACGAAGTCCGCGTCAAACCGGGCGCGAACATCGACTTCGAAACCACTCAGAGTCACGATGTTGTAATCCAGGTCACGGACGGCGGCGGCCACAGCTATAGCGAAACTGTCACTCTCGACGTACTCAATGTGAATGAACCGCCCGCCGTCAGTCTGCAGAACGTTACCGCCAGTCTCGCCGAGAACCTGGATACCTCGTCGGCCGTCAAGGTCG
>CAYWBS010000505.1:0-3155 GCA_964456215.1 uncultured Hyphomicrobiaceae bacterium | reverse complement strand
GATACTCTCTTAGCTCAGACTGCAGGTTGTCCCAAAACATTTGACGACGGACACCCAGCGTCGGCCTTCCAACTCGGCAAGCCCCTTGCTTTTGACAAAGCGCCGGAAACGCTCTCGCGAAATGTGCTCTGCCCTGGCGGCCTTGGTCAGGCTTTCGCCAGATCGCATGCGCTTGAACGCTGCTTCGAGCTTGGGATCAGGAGAAGCAGCGCTTGCGCTGCTCCTTTCGATGAATTGTTCGTCTGCCTTTGGGTGCCCACGCGCCTGAGAGCGCGAGAACCCACGCGCGAAACCGCGCGCAATGCGGCGTTGGTATTCAGCTTTGTAATCGCGTTTGCGAGCCATCTTGGCCTCCATTGATGAAGGACGCCCGGCGTGATTCGCCGGGGTAATGGCTCAAATGGTCAAGTGAGTCGCGCGGATTGGCAATATAAGTGAAGTAACTATAAATATTATAAACGCTATAAATGCTATAAATCTGCTATTTATTCTTTTCTCTTATCGAATATCAGCAAATATTTCTTAAACGTATCGTCGCTAAAATTTTCTCCATACGGATTAATTTCTGGATAATGTTGTTCTATCCAATTTCTGGCTGCCTTAGTTCGTGATTTTTTACCTAAATGTTTCAATTCTGGATCTTGAGCGTCGGACGCTTTAATCGCGGCAATGATGATATCCCCTTGGGATCGTCTACCCGCTTTCGATTTGGTGGCGGCATTTGGAGAACGCGCTGGATCGATCACCCGAATACGATGATATCTATCTTTGATGTCCCATGCAGTACCTCTATGCCAGTTGATTACCGCATGAGCCCAAAACTCCTTAGGAATTCGGAATTGTTTATTTGTGCCGTTTCGTTTTGCGATAGTGCCAAAAGCAATTAGTTTATTATCGGAAAGTTTATTGCGAACGCCTTCGCACATACAACTAATCAAATTTTTTCGATTTTTTTTGTGCTCCCTACAGCGTTTTTGCATTTCAATAATTTCATATATATCTTCTTTGCTTGTGGCCCGTTTATATTCATAAGGCTGTTCCATATCTAGTTTTCTAAACGCATTTTGGTGTTTTTTATAAGAAAACAATTTCCACGATTCTTTAAGTGGAACATCGTTCTGCCAATTATTATAAGGTGCATTTGATAATTTATTGTATAATGATTTAGTCATAACATAGTCCCAGTTTCGTGAATTATGGATGATACTTTTTTAAACTATAAAACACCCGAAGAAACGACCAGCTGGGATGGTCGTTGCAACTACTGGCGAACTAAATACGAAAGCAACATGTTCCGCCGGAAACGGCGCGAACGAGAAATCAGCCCGCTTATTCTCTGCGGGCACGGACTATCCATCCGGATCGACAAGGGCGCGTTGGTCATTCGAGACGGCCACACGCATTTTCCCTCTGAATCACAAATGTGGCGATTTTTTAAAGGCGCTCTCAATTTGCCGCCGCGCATCGTCATCATAGATGGGTCGGGTGAAATTACCTTTGACGCTCTGGCATGGCTTTCGAACCAGAACGTGCCGCTCATCTCGGTCAAATGGGATGGGTCATCCTCGGTGGTAATGAGCCCAACCGGCTATGCGGCGGACCCCAAACGGGTGCAATGGCAACGCGACACATTAGGCAGTAAGGATGCGAGATTGGCGTTCGCCCTGCGCACTACTATCGCCAAGCTTCGCGCCAGCTTGGTGACATTAAATAGCTGCATCCCGTTGTCGCCGAAGAAGGATCGCGCTGCCAAGGTGTTGCAGCGATCCCTTACCAGCTTGAAGGACAAAATGGTCAATGATATTGGCGATCTGCAAGGCATCGAGGGAAGTGCCGCCGCTGCCTATTTTGATGCCTGGCAGGCGGTCCCAATTCGATGGAAGGGACTGAAACGATACCCGATCCCAGACGATTGGAAATTGTTCCAATCACGATCATCATTGACAACCGGCATAAAGCCAAAAAATTACAACGCCGATCATCCCATTAATGCGATGCTCAACTATGGTTATGCCGTGTTGCACAGCCGATTACAAATTGAGGCAATCGCAAATGGTTTTGATCCAACTGCCGGGATCATGCACAAACATCGCAAGAAAAACTACGCCTATGTACTCGACCTGATGGAGCCGAAGCGGCCCATCGTCGACCGGGCGATTCTAAGTCTAATTGCAAATGAAACGTTTTTCGGCAGAGACTTTGCGATCCAGGACAATGGAGTGTGCCGCCTAAATCCGCAATTGACGCGTCGCGTCGTGCAGACCGTTATGCAAGCTCTTTAAATTCCGTCGATTGATGAACCAGGGTCACTGCACAAACCATAACCAATAGTCAAGTCGTTGTGTGCCGGTTATTACCCCAATCGGAAGTCAGACACCCTCCTCTAAGAGGGGCAGGATAAATCCCACCCATAGTATGGAAAGGCTAAAGGTCGCCAGTCTGAAAGAACTGACGGACCCGTTTCATGAAAGCTCGAAAGTCCTTGTTCACGTTAGCGAGGCGGCTACACATTGCCCACTCGAGGTCGGATCGCTCGCGTGCCGGAATGAGTATCTGACTCTCGGCAGGGTTGGCAGCATCCAATTTAATGAGGCCTATTCCGTGCATTGCATACAGAATGCGTAGTTCAGTTAGAGTATTGGCACCTTCGATATCCGCGGCGACCAAGTAACCAAGATTTGCCCAGGATGAGTTTGACACCGCCTGAAAGTAAGTTTCTCGTGCGTTCGACCGGTTAATCAGAACCTTCACCTCGAATGACCAGAGGCGGATCATCTTATCCCTGCTCTCCCTGATAGCGGCTACGACCTCCGAGTTCATACTGTCGGTCAGGTTCTCTATGCCTACTACATCAGGAAAGAGCCATTTGTTCCCTCCCGCCCCGCTGGAGTTGGACGACTTATGCTCGTCGATCCGACAACCCTGAACACCGTGTTCGATTTTCAGAAACTCGATCAGCAACGGATAAAGATCATGCTCATGGACCTTACGCTCATCCGGGCTCGGATGAAGTGGTTCACCTATCCTTTCCGCCTCCTCGACTTCGGCTTCTTCGGATTTCAGTGTCCAGTAATACAGGCGCAATCACACGCCTTCCGTCGTGCGCAGTTCCGGATACTTTTGCTCCCAAGTAGAACGATTAGCGCCGACTTCCG
>CAYWBS010000504.1:0-3156 GCA_964456215.1 uncultured Hyphomicrobiaceae bacterium | reverse complement strand
CTGCGCCTGCATGCCCGGCCGGAATTCCTCCGGCTTGTATTGCTGCAGCGCCGGCTGACTGACGATGCGCCGCGTCAGACGAATGGATTCGGCGGCGACCTGGCGGTCCTTTTCGGCTTGCAGATAATTCGGCTGAATGGCCGGATGGGCGCGCGGGTCCGGGCTTTCGATGCGCACATGGCCGCGGCTTTCCGGCCGCAAATTGCAGACGCTGGCGGTAAAGGCCGGAAAGGAATCGAGCGGCTCACCGAACTTATTGAGGGTCAGCGGCTGGACGTGATATTCCAGATTTGGCGTGTCGTAGGACGGGTCCGACTTTGCGAATGCGCCGAGCTGCGAGGGCGCCATGGACAACGGCCCGCTGCGGTTGAACAGATATTCAAGCGCCATGCCCGCCTTTCCGATCCAGCTATTGGCTTGTTCGTTCAAGGTTTCAATGCCACTCACCTTATAGGCGCAACGGATTTGCAAATGGTCCTGGAGGTTCTCGCCGACGCCGGGAAGCTCATGATGGACGGCGATGCCATGCTCGCGGAGTAGACCGCCCGGCCCTATGCCCGAGAGCTGCAGAATCTGCGGCGAGCCAATGGCGCCAGCCGCCAGGATCACCTCGCCATTAACGTCGGCCCGGGCCTCTTCCTTATTGTGAAGATATTCGATGCCCCTCACGCGGCGGCCGTCAACAATGAGCCGGTTCGCATGGGCTCCGGTCAGGACGCGGAGATTGGGCCGGTTCCTCACCGGCTTCAAAAATCCCTTGTTCGTCGTCCAGCGAATGCCGTGCTTTTGATTGACCTGGAAATATCCGACGCCTTCATTGTTGCCGCGGTTGAAATCATTGGTGCGCGGTAATCCGGCCTGCTCGGCCGCCGCGCAGAAGACGTCGAGGATTTTCCACGAAAGGCGCTGCTTTTCCACCCGCCATTCGCCGCCTGAGCCGTGCAGCTCGTCCGCAGGCACCGCCGCCTGGTCTTCAGGGCGAATGAAATAGGGCAGGACATCGTCCCAGCCCCAGCCGGCATTGCCGAGCTGGCGCCAATGATCGTAGTCGCGGGCCTGGCCGCGCATGTAGATCATTCCATTGATTGCCGAGCAGCCGCCAAGGACCTTGCCGCGCGGATAGCCGAGACTGCGGCCATTGAGCCCCTTCTCGGATTTCGTCTGGAAACCCCAGTCCGTGCGCGGATTTCCCATGCAGTACAAATAGCCGACGGGGATATGGATCCAGATATAGTTGTCCTTGCCGCCGGCCTCGAGAAGGAGGACCGACGAATTTGGATCGGCGGACAGCCGGTTGGCGAGGACACAGCCGGCCGAGCCCGCTCCGACGATTATGTAATCATATGTTCCGTCATGCCGTGTCACCCTCATCCTCCTCGAAACGCGCTTATTTCCGAAAGCCAATAATCATATTGACAAAATATACCATCTTGCGCGCCGGTTTAATGCGCTTCGCCGCCGGGGCGGGATTGACCCTTACAAAAGTTATCCTAAGCTTTCCCACAGTTGTAGCAAACCTGGCTTGATCTTCGGCGCCTCTCACTGTGATATGGGACCTCGAAAGTGCGGGGTAAATCACGTAGGGCGTATGCGGCACTTGTCGTCTGCGCTGCGGGTCGGATGAGGCGTTGCGGACATCGCCAACAGTCTCATCCGGGCCTGCGGTGTCTTCCCGCACCGGATTATAAGCAATGTTGGTGGCGGGGGTCGCGTCATGATCGGTGACAGTTTTGACTGGATTCAACCTAGACATTTGAGGCGGACGGCGAACGCGATCGCATATGCGGAAAGCGAGCCGGAGCGTAGGCAGTTCGTCCGGGTTTTTGTCAAGGGCATGACGCGCTGGGCCGTTTTGTTCATCGTGGTCATGGGCGTCGGCACGTCGGTCATTTTCGTGAATAAGAGCACGCCCTGGGTAATGGCTTTGCTGGCCGGCTAAATCAGGACATCGAAGCGCGGCCGCGCACCGTTTTCCTTGGACCGCGCTTGGCCGGCTCCGGGCGATCAATCGTCACGGACGCCGACGGCGGATGATGGCGATCGGGGCCGCACGACGACCAGTGTTGCGTTGTCTTGATAGGGATTTCCCGCTTGCTCGACAGCCGCGATAAGCGCCTCCGCGATCCTTTCCGCCGTAGAGTGCCGGTTCGCTTCAAGTATTTGAGCAATCTCGTTGTTTCCCAGGCTCTCTATCCCATCGCTGGCGACGATAACGCAATCTCCAGCGAGGAGCGGAAACGGCTCGTATCGCAAGTCGACCTTTTCGATTTCGTCTGCTCCCACATAGGACGTCAGGAGATGGCGCCGCGGATCTGTCCGCGCCTCGGCCATTGTCAGCTTTCCCTGCCTGGCAAGGTCGTCGACACAGGGCGCCAGGGAATGATCTTCGTTGAGCCTTTGAAGCGTTCCTTGGCGGTAAAGCAGAATAAGCGAGTCGCCGACGCTTACCCATCTCAGACCATCCACCGCAAACAGCGCGCCGATGAGCGTGCAGCCCATGCCCAGCAGCGACCGGTCTTCGGAAACCTTCTCGGCGATTGCCTCCCGGCTCGCCTGCAACGCCCTTAAGAGCCGGGTTCCGGTCTTACCGGAATTCTCCATATAGGCGGACAAGAACCTTTTGCAGGCGGTGGAACTGGCGACGTCGCCGCCGGCATGGCCGCCCATGCCGTCGGCGAGCACAGCCAGGAGCGCTTCCGGCTGCAACGCCGCTGTTGCTGCGTCCGATGGTTCGGCAGCCGGCAGCGTCACAATGTCGCAGTAATCTTCCTGATAGTGCCGGCTGCCCTTGATGGCGCGGCTCGCGTGCTCAAAATATCTGTGGCTGGATCTGGATGCGGACATGTGCGGATACAGTCATGCCATTGTTCGCCTGTGCCGGAAATGCGCTACCGAATTGAATGGCTTCTCGCCAAAGTCAACAATGTGGCTGAGAATATTATTCGAAAAAAATCACTTCAACACAACATCCTGCCTCGGATTGCCATATTTGTTGGCTACCAAAAGAGTTCGGGTGGCTGATCTGTGAGACGTCGAGACCCGCGTATTCCGGGTGGAGTTAGTAACGTTTGGCGCTTGCAACATTGAATTACCAGTTAGCGGCGACAGAACTACCCTATGTATTGCCGGCTGGCACAGGCCTGCCCGGCCATTTCC
>CAYWBS010000503.1:0-3178 GCA_964456215.1 uncultured Hyphomicrobiaceae bacterium | reverse complement strand
CGTGTCGCGGTAGTCTATGCGGGTCTTGCCTCGAGCCGTGTTAACCGGCGCGACAGGGACGACGAACGCGGGGATTTTTCCGGCTTTGGGCCGTCGCCGCGCCCCCGTCGCAATCGTCGGTGCCTTGTCGCCCGATTCTATTGGAAAATCGTTTATGCAATTGCTTCATAACGGTCACGTTAGCGCCCGGCAGCACGCAATGCGAACGCGTGCTTCCGGGGCCACGATGCCCCAAAGAACCGATCGGGTCTGGCGAGCACGCTTTCGTTGACGGCCTTTGATATGAGCGCAAGTGTGCGGAACCCGACCTCTATTACAAAGCGATACCAAGGTACCATAGACGCCGCTAATCCGATGGCGTGTAGTGGAAAACGCGATGATCGGGCCGAGACTTAGCCTCTCATTTTCGGCAGGCCGAGTTGGATCATTCAGATAAGGTACGGGCGTTCGGTTTGCATTGGCGCATTGTGTCTTCAGGCCGGCTACATACGACGAATAGCGACAAAAAAGAGTCGGGCTGTATGCGAGCTACGTCAACCTCGCGTTAACATGATGCTTTCTGTGCCGGCTGACAACTGTCGCTCCCGGTTTGAATTTTTCCTCTGCCGATTGTCGTGAACGAGCTCATGATTTTCACTCATGACGCGGTTTGGAACGCTTATCGGGCTGTTATGAAAAGAGCAGAATCCAGCCGTCCACTTGTGTCGATCGTTGACGATGATGAATCTGTCCGCGAGTCGCTGCCGGATTTGCTGAGGGAATTTGGTATTGCGGCCGAGGCCTTTTCTTCGGCCGAAGAGCTTCTCAAATCTGATTCTTTGGAACGAACGAGTTGCCTGCTGCTCGACATCACCATGCCGGGAATGTCCGGCCCCGCGCTGCAGGAGGAGCTGAAACGACGGGGTCATAAGATTCCGATCGTTTTTATTACCGCCCACGGAGACGAGACGACTCGTTCGCGTCTGTTGGAAAAAGGGGCCATTGCGTGCCTATCAAAGCCCTTTAGCGACACGACTCTTCGCGACGCGCTCAATTCGGCGCTCAAGATTAATTGAGGAAAAATAGGGAAAAATGCAGAAATTGCTTTTTTGAGAGGAGAAACATAATGTCTACCCCGATTGGGGCGATTCAGGTCGGGTGGCGAGACCGACTGATGTCGCATGCGACACCACTAGTATTTGTTGTTGACGATGACGTTTCGGTGCGCGAGTCGCTCGAACTGTTGATTCGTCATGCAGGGTGGATGCCGGAGACCTTTGCGTCCGCGCAGGAATTTCTATCGCGGCCGCGGGCAGCTGTTCCCAACTGCCTGATTCTGGATATTACATTGCCGGGCCTGAACGGCCTCGAGCTGCAGGAACTGGTGGCTGCCGATCGGGCTGACATGCCGATCATTTTCATCACCGGTCATGGCGATGTGCCTACTACCGTCCAGGCGATGAAGGCCGGGGCCATCGAGTTTTTGATGAAACCGTTCAGCGACGAGGCGTTATTGAGCGCCATCCAAATTGCCATCGAACGTAGCGATGCCGCTCTGCGCGTTGGAGCCGAGATTGGAGCGTTACGGGAGCGCTATGGGTCACTCAGTCGACGCGAGCGTGAGGTCATGGGGCTGGTCGTTCGAGGTCTATTGAACAAGCAGGTTGGTTTCGAACTTGGCATCAGCGAAATTACGGTCAAGGCGCACCGAGGCCGTGTGATGCGGAAGATGAAGGCGCATTCTCTTGCAGAGCTCGTGAATTGCGCAGCGAAGCTGGGGCTCGAACGCTAGTGTGCGCTAACCACAGCCGCGCCATGGGTTACACGATTTCACTATTTGATGTGAACCATTCGCAGGGCGAGGTAATCGGCAATCAATTGTGACCGCATTGAAAAAGCGGTTTGCGAACTTGGCAAAAAGGTGTGCTCTCAGGTGGCAGAGGATTCCAAGTATGCATTGAAGGTGCTCAGCGAAGGGCCCGAATTCACGCTATACCGCGGCAGAGATTGCGGCGATCAGACATCTATCTTGGCGGTGGCCGCTGTTTCCGAACAGCCGTCGCCTCAAAGTCTTCGCCGGCTAGAACACGAATACTCTCTGGCGACCGACCTCGATCCAGCATGGGCGGCCCAGCCCGTCGCACTGAGTCGTCACCGAGGGCGACCCATTCTCATTCTTAGAGATCCAGGCGGTGAACCACTGGATCGGGTGATCAAGCAGAACCAAGAGAAACCGATCGATCTGACCAAGGCCCTGCGCATCGCCATCGGCTTGGCGTCCGCGCTTGGCCACGCCCATCGGCAGGGCCTCATTCACAGAGACGTCAAGCCTTCGACCACTCTGGTCGATGATTCGGACGGCGTGTGGTTGACCGGCTTTGGCATCGCTTCGCGGGTCCCTCGCGAGCGCCTGACGCCGGCCGCACCCGAGAGCATTGCCGGCACCTTTGCCTACATGTCCCCCGAACAGACCGGGCGCATGAATCGCTCGGTCGACGCGCGTAGCGATCTCTACTCGTTGGGTGTCACCCTGTACGAGATGCTCACGGGCATGCTCCCATTCGCCGCGGCTGACCCGCTGGAGTGGGTACATTGCCACATCGCGCGTCAGCCGGTGGCGCCGATGGATCGCCACGGGGTCCCGGCGCCGTTGTCGGCCATCGTCATGAGGCTCCTCGCCAAAAATGCGGACGAGCGCTACCAGACCGCCGCGGGCCTGGAAGCCGATCTTCGGCGGTGCCTGTCGGATTGGCAGTCGCATGGCCGGATCGATCCGTTCCCTCTGGGTGCGGGCGATGCGTCGGACCGATTGATGATCCCCGAGAAGCTGTACGGGCGGGAACGCGAAATCGATGCGCTGCTGGCGGCGTTCGACCGGGTGTTGGCGCACGGCGCCGTCGAACTGGTGCTAGTATCGGGATATTCCGGCATCGGAAAGTCTGCTGTGGTCAATGAGCTGCACAAGTCGCTTGTTCCTCCCCGCGGATTGTTCGCATCGGGCAAGTTCGACCAATACAAGCGCGATATTCCATATGCCACGCTCGCACAGGCATTCGAGAGCCTGATACATCCCCTGTTGAGCAAGAGCGAAGAGCAATTGCGCATATGGCGCGATGCCCTTCACGAGGCTCTGGATCCAAATGGATCGCTTATCGTTGAACTTGTCCCGAGTCTGAAGCACATCATAGGTGAACAGCCA
>CAYWBS010000502.1:0-3179 GCA_964456215.1 uncultured Hyphomicrobiaceae bacterium | reverse complement strand
CCGGCAATCCGCAACCGTGAGGAGGGATAGATGAGCGACACCGCGATCGCGGATGCGGAGAAACCGGCCGCCGCGGCGGACCCCGTCGGCGCAATTCTCGGCTGGTCGGATATCGCCGGCTGGGCGCAGCGCGGCGACATAGGATTAGCGCTCGGCATTATCGGCATTATCGTCGTGCTCATCCTGCCGATGCCGGCAGGAATCCTGGATGTCCTGCTCGCCTTCTCGATCACCTTTTCGGTTCTTGTGCTGATGACGGCCCTTTTCATTCACCGGCCCCTGGAATTTTCCGCCTTCCCGACCGTCCTCCTCTTGGCGACGATGTTGCGGCTCGCTCTGAACCTGGCCTCGACCCGGCTCATCCTGACCCACGGCCATGAGGGGCCCGACGCGGCGGGCCACGTGATCCAGGCTTTCGGCAATTTCGTCATGCAGGGTAATTTCGTCATCGGCATCATCGTCTTCTCGATCCTGGTCATCGTCAACTTTGTGGTCATCACCAAGGGCTCGGGGCGCATCGCCGAAGTCGCCGCGCGCTTCACCCTCGATGCCATGCCCGGCAAGCAGATGGCCATCGACGCCGATCTCTCCGCCGGGCTCATCGACGAGACCCAGGCCCGCGAGCGCCGCCAGAAGCTCGAAGACGAGTCATCCTTTTTCGGCGCCATGGACGGCGCATCGAAATTCGTCCGCGGCGACGCCATCGCCGGCCTCCTGATCACCTTCATCAACGTCATCGGCGGCATGATCATCGGCGTCGGACAGAACGCCAGGAGCATGGCCGATGCCGGGCAGGCCTATACGCTGCTGACCGTCGGCGACGGTCTCGTCACGCAGATCCCGGCCTTGGTGGTGTCCACGGCGGCGGGCCTGCTGGTCTCCAAATCCGGCGTCGACGGCGCCGCCGACGAGGCGCTCGTCAGCCAGCTTTCCGGCTATCCGAAGGCGCTCGGCATGTCGTCCGTGGTCATGCTGGTGATGTCGGTCCTGCCGGGCATTCCGATGATCCCGTTTCTGGCGCTCGCGGGGACGTCCGGCGGCCTCGCCTGGTACGCGGAACGCCATCATCTGCACAAGGCCGCCCGGAAAAAGGCCATGGAGGTCTCGGAAACCAAGGCCGCTCAGCCGAAGGAGGAGCCGATCTCCAAATCGCTGCGGATGGACGAGCTCAAGCTCGAACTCGGCTACGCGCTGTTGGCGCTGATCAAGGACCCGGGCGGCGACAGCGACAAGCTGACGGATCAGATCAAGGCGCTCCGGCGCCAGCTCGCCAGCGAGCAGGGCTTCATCATGCCGTCGGTGCGCATGCTCGATAACATGCAGCTTGGCGGCAACGAATATGTCATCAAAGTCAAGGAGGTCGAGGCCGGCCACGGCACCATCTATCCGGATTTGTTCATGGTCATGGACCCGGCGGGCGGGCAGATCGAGCTTGCCGGAACGCACACCAAGGAGCCGGCCTTCGGCCTGCCGGCGACGTGGATCGAGGCCGGTCTCCGCGACCAGGCGGCGCTGAAGGGTTACACGGTCGTCGATCCGGTGACCGTGATGTCTACCCATCTCACCGAAATCCTGAAATCCAATATGGCCGAGCTTTTGTCCTACGCGGAAGTGCAGAAACTGCTGGATGAGCTGCCTGAGAAGCAAAAGAAACTGGTCGATGACCTGATCCCCGGTCAGATCAACGTCACCGGCGTCCAGCGGGTTCTGCAATCGCTGCTCGGCGAGCGCGTCTCGATCCGCGATCTGCCGACGATACTGGAAGGCATTTCGGAGGCGACCGGATATACCAAGCACGTGCCGGCGATCACCGAGCATGTCCGCTCGCGTCTCGCCCGGCAGATCTGCGCCAGCCATATGTCGGCGAAGGGATATCTGCCGCTGGTGACGCTTGCTCCGAAGTGGGAGCAGGATTTCGCCGAATCGATCGTCGGCCAGGGCGAAGACCGGCAACTGGCGATGGCGCCGAGCCGCCTTCAGGAATTCATCGCCGAAGTCCGCGCCGCTTTCGAGCAGGCCGGCCAGGAAGGCGAGGTCCCGGTGCTGCTGACGAGCCCGGGCATCCGCCCCTTCGTGCGCACGATCATCGAAAGATTCCGGCCGCAAACCACCGTCCTCTCGCAAAACGAGATCCATCCGCAGGCGAAGCTGAGGACGGTCGGGCAGATTTGACGGTGGAGCGGCCGCGATTTCCGGGTGCGTCCCAGGGGCAAGAATCCGGCCGCTTATTCGGGAGAAAGTGACACGTCGTCAAAGGGCTGTTCATAGGGAGTTTTCGCTTTTCGTTAAATCGCTCAAACACTCGAAGCTTTTTAATTTTCGTGTTTCCGGACGGAAAACCGGTGTCCACTTTTCCTGGAAACACTTTAGTCATTCATGACCCGGGGCGGGCATTGCGGACATTTCACTCAAAGCGCGATGGCTGTAATGACTTCCGATGGTACGGTCGCGCTGACGACGATCTCTTGATGTGTGATCCGCCAATGCCGTTCGGGAAGAATTTCGGCGATCTTCAGCGGACGGCAGCCGCCGACCATGTAAGGATTCAATCTATGAATGAGCCGCCATATCGTGCTCGTCATATGTGACAGCGGTCCGACGCCGGTCGTCAATCCAGCGGTGCAAAGCAGGCCATTCTTTTGCGCGACGGCATGTGCTCCGGCAAGGGCTGCGTCTATTTCCGCGAGGCTGAGCAGATCGAAGACGTAGGTACAGACTATCCTGTCGAACGGTCCGCCGTATGAACGGAAGTCGAAACCGCCATCGCTTTGATGAATTTGCGCCCGCTCGGCCCAACGCGCCAGGCGCTGCCGCGCAAGATCGACCATGGTCGAGCTGAGATCGATGCCGACATATCGTGCAGTCCGCGGAAGATGATCCGACAGGATTCGGGCGGCGAACTTGCCGGTTCCGCAACCGATTTCGAAAACGGATCGTGCGCTCGAGAATTCACTGTGACGGATTAATGCGTCAAGCGCCGCGTCCTCGTAGAAACCTTGTTTGTCTTGTCTGCTGCCAAACCGATCGTAAAACCGACGCACCTGTTCTCTGTCGAGCAGGGTATGCACTGGTCCGGCTCCAATCTTCCATGCAACGTATTTCCCGTTGGAAGCATGGACGATCAGAACTACGGTGTCCACTTCCGGCGATCTCACCGTTGATCCCCGAGGCTCCATACG
>CAYWBS010000501.1:0-3182 GCA_964456215.1 uncultured Hyphomicrobiaceae bacterium | reverse complement strand
GGAGTTCCACAGCTGAACCTCCATTTTTTCGGTCTTGGGCGGAAAAAACTCAAATGACATTCTGAAATCCGAGTCTTTTCCTGATTGTCGTGTCACGCCTGGCCTCTTGGACATTAGATCGTGTGTTCCAGCTTCGCCGTAACCACTCGTTTGGGCCTGCGTTTTGACGTTGCGGGCCGCGTCGCCACCCAGAGCGAAACGGTGAGCTTGTCCTTGTTGCCTTTTCCCCCCGATTTCAGGTCCCGCTTGCCGCGAAGTTGCAGCCCGGCGCGGTTCATCCAGCGCTCGATCTGCCCGTTTTCGAAGCCAAGGCGCTGATGGGCAAATTCTTCACGAAGATATTCGAGCTCGTGGGGCGCGAAATCGACGACGAGTAGTTTTCCCCCAGGCTTCAGGATACGCGTTGTTTCAGTTAATGCCGCCGCCGGATCATCAAGAAAATGCAGCACCTGGTGGATGACCACGGCGTCGGCGGTCTCCGGATCGAAAGGCAAGTGAAAGAGATTGCCGTGACGCACCTGACAATGAGCGAGTCCGGCCTTTTCCAGTTTTGCGCGGGCGAAAGCCAGCATGTCGTGATTGATGTCGATGCCGTAGCCACGCTTGAAGCGGTCCGCGAAGAGTTCAAGAATCCTGCCGGTGCCGGTGCCGATATCCACGAATAGATCGAAAGGTCCGTTCCCCAGGGCATCGATCATGGCATTTTCGACATCGTCCTCGGCCACATGCAGCGCCCGGATCTTGTCCCAATCTGCTGCATGAGCGCGAAAAAAGGCCTGGGCTGCGGCGGCCCGGCCCCGCTTCACCGCATCCGCCCTGACGCGATCGCGCACCAGCACGGAATCCTGGGGATCGAGCCAGGCAATAAGCGAACGGATTAAATGGGCCATATCGCTGTTATCCGACAATCGGAAATAGACCCAGCTGCCTTCGCGAAAGCGCTCAATCAGGCCGGCTTCCGTCAAGAGTTTCAAGTGCCTGCTGATGCGCGGCTGACTCTGCCCGAGGATTTGCGTGAGATCCTTGACATTGAGCTCACCCGCGGACAACAGCGCCAAAAGCCTGAGCCGGGTGGACTCCCCCGCCGCCTTCAGGCCGGCAACAAGCTCGGCAGTTGTCAGTCCCTGAGCCATGTAGAACTTTCAGATTGGAATGAAATTTCGATATAAACATATCTTTATACGTTTCTTGCCGGCATTGCAAGGGCGGGCCTGAAGTCCGGTTGTCAAGTGATTAAGAAATGAGCCGCCCCCTGCCGGTGTCGGACGGATCGGCCTCGGGATGCGACGGCGAAACCATGCTCTAGCGGCTGCCAATCGCGCCCGTAGTCGTCGTCCAGTCGGGATTATGCATGCGTACGACCGCACCGCGCAGCATTTCCTGAAACGGCAACTCCGGCAAAGCCATCGAGAACCGGAGCGGCTTTGTTTCGGGACGCCAGATTTCGTCAATCATGCCGAGAGAATCGTCGAAGCGCGTATTCAACACCATGGTCATGTCATAAGCGCCTTTGTCGAGAACGATATTTTTGCCCTCATCCTTCGGATAGAACTGGACCGTTCCCGAATAGGAACTGCGGCCGGGAACGGCGATCGGCGCGAACGGTTCGATCCCGGCTTTCGGCCAGCTGCCGAAATAGGCGCTATAGAAAGTGCGCGACTTCTCTCCCGACTGGTTTTTGACGACGAGATCGACCGACAGAACGGTTCCCTCGCGGGCGCCGCGATTGCTGATCGTTATCGGAATTGAAATCGTTTCCAGCTTGCCCGTCTCATCGCGCCCCAGATGCATCACGGGCGGCACATAAACGTGCAAATCTGGCTGTTTCACAACCGATTGATACAGGCTGAGGCCGGAGAAAAGCAGCGCAGTCGCCGAAACGATGGCCGTAATTTTTCCTCCGGGTGCATTTCGAGCCATTTCCGCACCTTCCCCGGCGACATCGATACCTGGCCGGCCGGGCCTGAAAATCGCCATTGCATTCACCCCCCTTGTGTCATGTCACGCCCTGATCCAGGAAATCCCCTGTGGAAAAAAACTTGGTGCCGGAGGCCTCACCTCACGAGGAGAAATGTCCTACCATGAAAATTGACATCAGCCGGGACATTGCTCAATAGAAACCGTGCGCCCAAAAAACAACAACAGGAGATTTAATGATGAGCCAGGACCGCCTCGAGAAGGGCCTGCAGGTTCGCCGTGATGTTCTTGGAACGGATTACGTAGACAGAGGCGATTACACGGTTGACGTACCACGATAGGACTCTTAATCGTTGGGCTCTCAATCTACCTCTACGAAATCAAGTGAAATTGAGGTTACTACTTCAATGATAGAGGAAGGTGTGCGCGTCTATCTTGAGCATTGCCCAGATTCAGGTGTTGGGGATCGCCTTGACTGCGAAATGGTTGCGGAAATCTACGTTGCAATGGTGAAGTCTAGGCCCTCAAAGACTCCCAGTCGACAAGCTTTCCGAGAGCGGCGGCGCGTTTTTTAACTGCTTTGCAGTGATTTACAACGTCAGCCGTTTTCACTGGTTTCCTTCTGGCTTTGGCCTCTGGCGTGGCGCGATGATCGAAGATCACTGTTTTCGTTTTTGTCTTGTCGATACACCAATCGCCATGCACCCAATGATTTCTAGCGCTTGCTAGCTTTGAGAGTTTTTTGACGGCTATGTCGATTTGATCCTTGTCGAATTTGGCTGTGTTCCATTCGCTTAAAAGTGCGCGGATGAATTTGATTCGAGATTCAAAAGTTGGAATGCGGTAGTACGATTCCATTGCCATGTTGAGTCCTATTTCAGTAGCCCTGGCAAATGTGCAGAACACCATAATTTCAGCGTGTGCCCAGGCGACAACCATGTTACCGAGGGCTTCAGCTAATTTGGGGTCGTGCGATAAATCTTCGAGGGCGGTATAGTTGTTCATGGCACATTCTCATAGGGACAAGGACAAATATCCGAGCAAAGAAGCTGACCGGCGCCGTGACGAGCTGGCAAAGCGTATTCTCAACACACCACCAGAACCACGAAAGCCGCTCGGCAAATCTAAAAAGAATCCTACAGGAAAAGGAAAGCCCAACAATTAGATGTTCCTAGAATTCCTCAATCGAAGCAAAGCTTGGTGGAGAGAATTCGCATCCATACCGTTTCCTACAGCTCACCGTAGCCGTTCAGTTTTCATAACTA
>CAYWBS010000500.1:0-3186 GCA_964456215.1 uncultured Hyphomicrobiaceae bacterium | reverse complement strand
GCGAGCGCCGCCCCCGCGGAGCCGTGGGCCGCAGGCCCACCTGGCGTGAGCGCAAAAAACGAAATCATGTTCACACTTCAAGTGAACATGATCTACCCGCCGAGATAGGCCTCCCGCACATGCGGGTTATTCAACAGCTCCTTGCCCGTCCCGGTGATCGTCACCCGCCCCTGCTCCATCACATAGGACCGGTCGGCGAGTTCAAGGGCGGCGAAGGCGTTCTGCTCGACCATGACGACGGTCACGCCTTCCGAGCAAATCTCCTTGATGATGTCGAATGTCCGCTCGACAAGGTTCGGGGCCAGTCCGAGAGACGGTTCGTCGAACAGCACGAGCTTCGGGCGCGACATCAGCGCCCGGCTGATGGCCAGCATTTGCTGCTCGCCGCCCGACAATGTGCCGGCCGCCTGGTTCCGTCTTTCCGCCAGAATCGGGAAACGGTCGAAGAGACGCGACATGTCCTGCTCGATGCTGTCCTTGCCGCTGCGCAAATAGCATCCCATCTCCAGGTTCTCGCGAACCGTCATATAGGGAAAAATCCGCCGGCCCTCGGGACAATGGGCGATCCCCAATTGCAGCACGCGGTGGGCCGGTGCACGGGTGATATCCTCGCCCAGAAATATGATGCGCCCAGCGGCAGGCTGAAGAAGCCCGGAAATGGCCTTCAAGGTCGTCGTCTTACCGGCGCCGTTGGCGCCGACGAGGCTGACAAGCTCGCCCTCGCCGACATCCAGGGACAAATCGCGGACGGCGGCAACCTTGCCGTAATGGCAGGCGAGCCCCTCAACCTTGAGCATGGACATATTTCTCGCCCAGATATGCGCGAATGACATCGGGATTTTCGCGAATGGCTTTCGGCGTGCCGGTGGCGATGATCCGTCCCTGATTGAGCACGATGATGCGGTCGGAAACGCCCATCACCATGCGCATATCGTGCTCGACCAGCAATATGGTAATGCCGAGCCCGCGAATGCGCCCGAGGAGCTTCATGAATTCCTCGGTTTCCGACGGGTTCATGCCGGAGACCGGTTCGTCGAGCAGAAGCAGTGTCGGCCTTGCCGCAAGCGCGATCGCAACCTCCAGCAGACGCTGTTCGCCATAAGGAAGCGAAGCGCCCGTTTCGCCCGCGCGCCCATCGAGACCAACGAATTGAAGAATTTCCAGGGCTTGTCCGCGGAGCTTGTCTTCCTCTTCGCCGACGCGCGGCAGTCCGAATATTATCGCCAGAGTCCTCTGTTTTGAGCGCCGGTGCAGGCCTATCAGAATATTATCGATCACGGTTTGCCCGCCAAAGACGCTCGTTTTCTGGAATGTTCTGACGACCCCGAGATCGGCGATCTGATTGGGCTTCAAATTGGTCAGCCTGGTGTTGCGATAGACAATTTCACCGGAAGAGGGCGGCAGATATCCGGTAATGGCATTGAACGCCGTCGTCTTTCCGGCGCCGTTTGGGCCGATAAGCGAGAGCACCTCGCCTTCCCGAACTTCAAAGGACATCTGGTCGACGGCGACGAGACCGCCGAAATGAATGGAAAGCCCGCTTACCTCGAGGGCGCCGCCGCCGGGGCTCGTGCCGGTTTTTGCCGTATCGAGGGTCATGATTTCAGGCCTGCCTCACCGGCGATTTCGCTTGAAGCCTTGCGGTCGCGAAAATCCTGAAAGTGCCGCCACCCGGCGCTCACCGCCGGAACGATACCCGCCGGCAGGAAATAGACGACAAGGATCATCAACGCGCCGTAGATCATCCACTGGACTTCGGGGCCGGCCACTTCGCGCAATATTTCCGGCAGAATGCCGAAGATCAAACCGCCGACAATCGGGCCGGCGAGCGTGCCCTTGCCGCCGGTGATGACCATGATCACCATGGTTACGGTATAAATGAAGAGGAAAATGTCGGGATCGACGATGCGTATATAGTGGGTATAGAGCGCGCCCGCCGCACCGGCCATGGCGGCGGAAATGACGGTCGCCAGGACCAGGTATCTGGTGACGTCGACGCCCACCGAGGTGGCAAGGGGCTCGTTCTCCCGAAGCGCGATCATCGCCCGGCCGGCGCGCGAATGGACCAGCCGGCGCACCACCATATAGGAAAGAATGCAAACGATCAGGACGATGTAATAGTTCGGCAGCTTTTGATAGAAGCTCCATTCGCCGAAACCGGGGAGCACTAGGTTCAGGGGAGGAATATTGTTGAGGGCCATCGGCCCCTCGGTGAGGTCGATCCAATTCAGCGCCACCAGGCGGACGACTTCCGCAAAGCTGATCGTGACGATGACGAAATAAGCGCCTCTGACCTTGAAGGAGATCTTGCCGATCAGCCAGCCGCTGAGCCCGGCAAGGACGACGGCGCAAAGGAAGCCCAGCCAGACCGGCCGTGGATTGAAGACGAAGGTATAGCTTTGCGTCAATTCGAGATCGAAACCGAGCGATATCAGCGCGCTCGCATAGGCTCCGATCCCGAAAAAAGCGACATGCCCCAAGCTGAGCTGGCCGGTATAGCCGAGAAGCAGATTGAGGCTTATTGCCGCGATGATGAAGATGCCTGTGGTGATAAGAATGTGCAGTGCGTAAAGATCATGCATCCAAAGCGGTATGGAGAAGAGAAAGGCCAGCCAGATCAGCGTGAAAGCTCTCTTTGTCAAAAGAGCGTTCATCCGATCCGCTCCTTCTGCGCGAACAGCCCCGTCGGCCGGAAGACGAGGATCAAGATGATCAGCAGGAAACCCATCGCGTCACGATAGCCGGAGGAAATATAACCCGCCCCGAGCTCCTCCATGAATGCCAGAATGAAGCCGCCCGCGGTGGCGCCCGCCAGATTGCCGAGACCGCCGAGGATGACAATGGCGAAGGATTTCAGCGCCGCGAGATCTCCCATTGTCGGGTTGACAACGAACACCGGACCAAGCAACGCTCCCGCGGCCGCCGCGAGTCCGGAACCGAGCGCGAAGGTCGCCATATAGATCCTGTTGATCTGGACGCCCATCAGGGCTGCGGTCTCGGTGTCCTGAAAGGTCGCGCGCATCGCCTTGCCGAGCTTGGTTCTGTTGATCAGCGCGTAGGTTCCGACGATCAGAAGGAGCGCTACGGCAAAGACGAATACCTTGTTCCAGCCCACGGACACCGCCCCGATCGTCAAGGGGTCGGTGGGGAACGGATGGCTGATCGATTTCGTTATCCCGGACCAGA
>CAYWBS010000499.1:0-3190 GCA_964456215.1 uncultured Hyphomicrobiaceae bacterium | reverse complement strand
GCCCTGGAATCAGGTGAAAGGCCAATTAATAACTCGATGGGAGGAAACCAATGAAGCTATTGCAAACTGTCTGGATGATATGGCTCTCGGGACTGATCGTGGCAATGATGTCATGGGCAGCGTCGGCCTATGAGCTGACGGTCCCCTCGATGGACTACCGAACGGGTCCCTACGCACCCAATGGAATTCCCTTTGCCAACGGTTGGACGGACTTTTGGACGCTTTTGAATGAGCGCGACGGCGGCATCAATGGCGACAAGATCAAGGTCGTACCGTGCGAGACCGCCTACAATACAAAGCAGGGTGTCGAGTGCTACGAAAAGACCAAGGGCGTAGGCAACGGAGCAATCATCTATCAGCCACTCTCCACGGGCATTACGTATCAGCTGATTCCCAAAGCCTCGGCTGACAAGATTCCGGTTCATTCCATGGGCTATGGCCGGACGTCCGCGGCGAATGGCAAGGTCTTCGAATGGATTTTCAATTTCCCGGCGACCTATTGGAGCCAGGCGTCCGCACTCGTCAAATATATCGGTGACAAAGAAGGCGGGATGGACAAACTCAAAGGCAAGAAAATCTATCTCGTTTATCACAACTCCGCTTACGGCAAGGAGCCGATCCGCACGCTTGAGAAGCTGGCCGAAAAACATGGGTTCACCTATCGCGGGTTGGCTGTCGACCACCCTGGCCAGGAACAAAAGGCGACGTGGTTGCAAATCCGCCGCGAGAAGCCCGATTGGGTCCTGCTGTGGGGCTGGGGCGTGATGAACCAGGTGGCGATCAAGGAAGCCTCCTCGATCCGTTTCCCGATGGACCATTTCATCGGCGTTTGGTGGTCCGGTTCGGAGAATGACGTAAAGCCGGCCGGCGATGGCGCAAAAGGCTATCTTTCAGGCGCGTTTCACCAGCCTGGTGCCGGTTTCCCGGTACATAAGGATATCCTCAAATACGTTTATGATGCCGGAAAGGCCACCGACCCGGCCTTCAAGGACCGCGTCGGTGAAGTGCTCTACAATCGCGGCATGGTCGCCGCCATGTACGCGTCGGAAGCCGTCCGAAACGCTATGAAGATCCATGGTACGAAAGAGATCACCGGCGAGAGGATGCGTGACGGGCTTGAAACCCTGGAAGTTACGGCCGGCAGGCTGAAGGAGCTTGGCATGGAGGGCCTGACCTATCCCGTGAAGATCACTTGCGAAAACCACGAAGGACCGGGCCTGGTTGCTGTTCAACAGTGGGACGGCAAGAAATGGTCAATCGTCTCCAAGTTCTATGAGCCGGATCGCGACGTGGTTGGCGCTCTGATCAAGGAGGATTCGGAGAAATTCGCCAAGGAAAATAATATCAAACCGCGTGACTGCAAATAGCGGAGTCACATGGCATGGATCACACGATCCAACTAACGAGACATTCCGAGGTGGCGGCGGAAACGCCGCCACCCATGCTCTCGGTCAATAATATCGAGGTCATTTACAATCACGTTATTTTGGTTCTGAAGGGCGTTTCACTTGATGTGCCGAAGGGCGGAATCGTTGCGCTCTTGGGCGCCAACGGCGCCGGCAAAACAACCACTTTGAAAGCGATTTCCAATCTTCTCCGCGCCGAGCGGGGCGAAGTCACAAAGGGCACCATTGAATTTGCCGGCGCCGAGGTTCACGCGTTAAGTCCGAACGAACTGGTTCGGCGTGGTTGCATCCAGGTAATGGAAGGGCGGCACTGTTTCGAGCATCTGACCGTCGAAGAAAATCTCTTGACGGGAGCCTACACGCGCTCAACGGACTGGAGCGGAGTGCGCAGCGATCTGGAACTCGTGTATGAGTATTTTCCCGTCCTGAAAGAACGCCGTACAAGCCTTGCCGGTTATATTTCCGGCGGCGAGCAGCAAATGTGCGCCATCGGTCGGGCGCTGATGTCGCGGCCGAAGATGATGCTTCTCGATGAACCTTCCATGGGCCTCGCGCCTCAGCTTGTCGAGGAAATTTTCGAAATCACCAAACGTCTCAACGAAGAGCAGAATGTGAGTGTCCTGCTTGCCGAGCAGAATACGAATATGGCGCTCCGCTATGCCCAGTTCGGTTATATTCTCGAGAATGGGCGCGTCGTCCTTGACGGCGATGCGGCGACACTTCGGGAAAACGAAGACGTCAAGGAATTTTATCTCGGTATATCCGGCGCCGACCGAAAATCGTTTCGGGATGTGAAACACTACAAACGCCGCAAGCGCTGGCTGGCGTAACAAACTCGCGGTATTAATCGGTTCCCCAGCCTAGATAACGCCGCCGGGTCAAGGTAGATGACCGAATATTTCGACAGCTTGGAAACACGGACCCCTGAGGCGCGCGAAGCGTCGCAATTCTCTTTGCTGCCGGACCTTATTCGCCGGGCGATAGAGGAGGGGGCCGGTTGGGCGGACCATTTGAACGGCATTGATCCTGGCACTATCAACAGCCGGGAAGCCCTGGCGCAATTGCCGGTTTTCAGAAAAGCAGACCTTGCGAAGCACCAAAAATCGCGGCCGCCCCTTGGCGGATTTGAGGCCCGCGCTGGCGCCCAGATCGTGAGGCTTTTCGAAAGTCCGGGCCCAATCTATGAGCCTCAAGGCACCGCTGCCGACTTTTGGCGGTCTGCTCGTGCGCTGTTCGCCGCCGGTTTTCGTGCCGGAGATATTGTTCACAACACGTTTTCGTATCATCTGACGCCGGGCGGTTGGATTCTCGATGCCGGACTGCGCAAGCTCGGCTGCACCGTAGTTCCCGCCGGCTTCGGCAATACGGAACAGCAGATCTCCGCCATCGCACATTTGAAGCCGTCTGGATATGTCGGCACCCCGGATTTTTTGAAAGTATTGCTCGATGGGGCCGCCGGAATGGGCGCCGACGCCTCTACGATAACGAAGGCCCTTGTTTCGGGTGGCGCACTTTTTCCTTCTCTTCGCCAGGAATATAAGGATCGCGGCATATCCGTCTATCAGGCCTACGCAACCGCGGATTTAGGGGTTTTTGCCTTCGAGTCGGAAGCGCTGGAAGGCATGATCGTCGACGAAGGTGTCATCGTCGAGATTGTCCGTCCGGGAACGGGAGACGTGGTGCCGGAGGGAGAAGTCGGGGAAGTCGTGGTCACCAGCTTCAATCGCGACTATCCGATGATCCGATTGGCAATGGGTGATTTGTCGGCTGTCATGGCCCGAACC
>CAYWBS010000498.1:0-3194 GCA_964456215.1 uncultured Hyphomicrobiaceae bacterium | reverse complement strand
TTTCATAAATCTCCCAAACAAGCTCCGGCTGACTTATGAAATCGCCGGCCGGGTTATCATTATTGCCGGCGATTTCATAAGTCAGCCGGAGCTTGTTTGGGAGATTTCGAGGGTCGTTCCGACCACTTTCGCGGCACCGGTATGGGTAGGTATTGCTTCGGCGGGATTGCTCGCTTTCTTTGCCTTTATCGGGTTTGAAGACCTTGTAAATGTCGCCGAAGAGGTGAAGGAGCCACAACGGACATTGCCGCGGGCGATTTTTCTGACCCTGATTGTTTCGACGGTAATCTACTTTTTCGTCGTATCGATTGCGGTGCTCACCGTGGCTACCCCCGAGCTTGCCTTATCGCCCGCGCCGCTCGGCTTAGTCTTTCATAGAGTAACCGGCGCTCCACACCAGATTATGAGTGCAATTGCGATTGTCGCGACCCTGAACGGTGTGATCATTCAGATGATCATGGGGTCACGAGTCCTGTACGGCTTGGTTAACCAAGGCGATCTGCCCGCGTTCCTCGCCAATGTCCATCCTGTGACGCGCACCCCTCTAATCGCGACAGCGCTCGTGGTCGCGATTGTGCTGCTGCTTGCTACGGTATTTCCGATTGGGGGTCTGGCCGAAACCACATCACGCATTACGCTTACGATTTTTGGGCTTGTGAATTTGGCGCTCATCCGCATCAAGTTGCGCGGCGACAAGCCTCCGAAGGACAGCTTCGTCGTAAATGCCTGGGTGCCTCCGGTAGGCTTGCTGGCTTGTGTCCTGCTGCTGCTAAGCGATTTTCTGGGCTAGTTTGAACTAAGCCTGATCAGGTAGCCGGCCTCGTTACTTCGCCGGCGCCACGTCAATCCTGTGCACAATCCCACGCAAATTGTCGCGAAAAGGGGGATAACGCTCCAGGACGAGCGGATCATGGCCGGGGACGATATGATCGGGCGAATCGGCAAGCTCATAAAGCCGTTTGAACCCCTTGATCATGTCTGCGACATCAACGACGACCGCGTATGGCTTTCGCTGTTCAAAGTTTTCGTAAAAATGTGCGGCATCCGAGGCGACCACCACCCAGCCGCGTTTTGTTATGACGCGGACGCATTGCAGTCCGCGGCTGTGGCCCCCGATCTTGTGCACCGTGATGCCTGGCGCGATCGCCGCGTCGCCATCGTGAAACTCAACGCGGCCCGAATAAACGTTCTGCACCATCTGGCATACGTGATCGGCAGTGAAAGATTTCTGCATGTGGCCGGGACACATGCAGGGACCGGTCGCGAAAACCATTTCCGCTTCCTGGATATGAAACCGGGCGGCGCCGAACTGGCCGAGGCTGCCGGCGTGGTCGTAATGAAAATGGGTAATGATCGCCTGTTCGACGGCGCCGGCATCAACATCGATTATCGCTAGCGCCTCACGCGGTTCGCGAATGATCGGCTGGCTGCGGCGCGCCGCCTCCTTGGAGTCGTAGCCGGTATCAACGACAATGGTGCGGTTGTCGTTGCGGATGACCCAGACGAAATAGTCGATCGGATGTGGTGAGTTATGTTCATCATCTCTGATGAAGGTCTCGACGCGCTTGCGGTTTGTGCGTTCCGCATATTTCAACGCGAAGATTTCGTAAGTTTCGCTGTCTGACATCTTCTCTCTATCCAATCAGGGGTATGTTCGTTTGGGCTCCGCAGCTTGGCATACGCGGTTGAATAGGTCTCCGCAATTGCCGTTGCCGGCCATTATGCCCGTAAAGCAGCCGAGAGGCTTTCGACTTCCTGGGAAACGATGCGATCAAACGCGTCGAAACTCCAGTCCGATTGGGGGCCAATTCCAAGGCCCCGGCGGATGTGCGACATGTGCTCGATATACCAACGGGCGATCAGGGCCTTCCGCTCACGGCCCTGGTCGAGTTCGTGGCGCGCCGCCTCGAGCAATAAAGCCGCTGCCAGCAATTCCGCCATCGACGCCATGAGACGGCGGGCATAGCGCTCAGCGGCGCGAGCGTCGGACTGAATGAAAGTAGCAGCCCTTTCACATTCCCTCAGTGCTGACCGCACATTCTCGGCCGCCGGGGCAAGGGTAACTGGCGCACCCTCCAGGCTATTTTCAACGCGGTCTTTGAAGAGCTCAAATCCGGCGTAATTGCCGCCAAGGAGCCGCAAGATTTCGAGGGCCTGAATATTTGCCGGTCCCTCCCAGACCGTCAGCACCTGTGCGTCCCTTAAGAGGCGCGGCGTCACGTAATCGTATGTGTAGCCATTGCCGCCGATAATCTCTATTGCGCCGCGACACGAGCGGTTGGCATTTTCCGCCGTCTGGTATTTGGCAAGTGCCGTCGTCAGCCTCAGCCAGGTTCGGGAGGCGGAGTCCGCGTCGTCCGGAGCGTGCTGCCAAGCGTTATCGAAACTGTGCGCGGCTTCCGTGGCCAGCGCGAGATCCGCTTCAAAATTGGCGGCGATCTGGACGATTTCAGTCTGAACCATCGGATAGCTGGTGATACATTTCCCGAAAGCCTCCCGGTTTGCCGCAAAACAAAAACTTTCCAGGAATGCCCGGCGCTGCAGTCCCACCGCCGACATGGCGTTATGAATGCGGCTGAACTCCAGGGCCTCCATCATCAGCCTGAAGCCCTCAGGCGGCGCTGCGATCTCGACAGCGTATGAATCCGTGAGATCGACCTCGCCGGTGGCCACGCCGCAAGTGCCGAGCTTGTCCTTGAGCCGGCGGATGCGCATGGGATTTGGCCGGCCATCGGGCAAGATGGCGGGCACAAGATAGAGCCCCAGCCCCTTTGAGCCGGAGGGAGCGCCTTCGGGCCGGGCCGTCGCCACGGCAATACCGCCATCGACGTTGCTCGTGAACCATTTGAGACCGATCAGGCGGTAGTGATCGCCATCAGCCTTCGCCACCGTTGTCGTCGCGCCGACATCGCTGCCGCCGTGCAGCTCGGTTGCCCAGGTACCTCCGGATCTGGCCTTGCGATCCATCCGTGTCAGCTCGCTCAGATAACTATCGCGAACACGTTCCGGCGCGAACCGGTTGAGTACATAAGCAACGGCGCCGGTCATCGTCGCCGGGCAATGAAGCGACACATCGGATTGTGACGTCAGATATCCCATGACAAAGGTGATGAGATAAGAGGCGGGCATTTCACCATAGTTCAGCCCCACGATACCGTGACGATAGATGTCCTCGGAAGCTTTCGCCCACGCCG
>CAYWBS010000497.1:0-3201 GCA_964456215.1 uncultured Hyphomicrobiaceae bacterium | reverse complement strand
GACCGGAACTTCTACTTTCTGGAGATGAACACCCGATTGCAGGTCGAACATCCCGTCACCGAGCTGGTCACCGGTCTCGATCTCGTCGAACAAATGATACGGATTGCCTATGGAGAGCCTTTGTCCGTTTCTCAGGAAGACATCACATTCACGGGCTGGGCGATCGAGTCGCGGATCTATGCCGAGGACCCGCTGCGGAATTTCCTTCCCTCCACGGGCCGTCTGGTGCGCTACCGGCCGCCTGTGCAGCAGAGGGTCGGCGGGCTGACCACGCGGGTCGATAGCGGTGTTTACGAGGGCGGCGAGATCTCGATTTACTACGATCCGATGATCGCCAAGCTTATCGTCCATGCGCCGGACCGCGAAAAGGCGACGGAGCATATGACGCGCGCGCTCGATGCGTTTTTCATCGACGGCATCCGGCAAAATATCCCCTTTCTCGCGGCGCTGATGCAAAACCCGAGATGGCGGTCCGGGGATATCTCGACAAATTTCATCGCGGAAGAATTTCCGCACGGTTTTTCACCGCTCACGGCCGGCGGCGAGGATCTGGACTTGATTGCGGCGGTCGCCGCCGCCGTCGACCATGTTTCGAACGGCAAGCGCCGCCGGATTTCTCAGCAAATGCGCTATGACCGAAACCAGTTCTCGGATCGGCGCGTCGTGCAGACCGGCGGCGCCAGGATCAATTTGCGCGTTTCGGACGGGGAGGGATCGCGCATCGTCATCGAACTCGAAAGCGGTTCCTCCGGGACGGGCAAACGAATGAATATCGACTCCGATTGGTGGCCCGGCCAGCCAATTTGGCGGGGGGCGGTGGATGGGCAATCCGTGACAATGCAGATCCGGCCGGTTCTGAACTGCTATGAGCTGTTTCACCGCGGCATATCCGCCTTGACTTACGTCTTCACCACCCGGGAAGCTGAGCTTGCCGAGCTTATGCGGGCAAAGGTCGCGCCGGATACGTCGAAGTTCCTTTTATGCCCGATGCCGGGACTGGTGGTCTCGATCGACGTCAAGGAAGGCCAGCAGGTGCGCGCCGGGGACAAGCTTTGCGTCGTCGAGGCGATGAAGATGGAGAACGTGCTCAGCGCCGAGAAGGACGGCGTCGTGCGGGCGATCAAGGTGGCTCCCGGCGACAGCCTGGCCGTGGACGCCGTGATCATGGAATTCGAGTAGGGGATTGGGACCCTTGCCGCTCTATTTCGCATACGGATCCAACATGCTTGCTCGGCAAATGGCCGAGCGGTGTCCGGGCGCCAGGCCGATTGGCGGGGCGGTATTGCGGAATTGGCAATTCATCATAACGACGCGGGGAACGGCGAACATCGAACCGGCCGATGGGGGAACCGTCCATGGCGTTCTTTGGCGATGCACATTGGAGCATCTCCATCGTCTCGACCAGTTTGAAGGCGTTCGCTGGAGAAACTATCTCCGGCGCATGCAGCTGGTCGAGCGCGAGGGCGAGCAGCGCCGGACCGCGGCATTCATCTATGTGAGCGCGCGCCGCTATAAGGGGCAGGCAAGGCCGGACTATATGTTGACGGCGGTGGTCCCCGGCGCGCGGGCATTTGGATTGCCGCATCATTACATCTCGGAACTCGAGAGCTGGCTGCCGGACACGCCGGCCGGCGCGGCAAGCAATCATTATCGCGGCAGACGGAGGCTGCGCCGGACAGGGTGATGACCGGCGATCGAAAAAATCCAATCAGGACATTGCATGTGCGCATCGAGGGCCGGGTGCAGGGGGTTGGTTTTCGCTATTGGGTGCGGCGCAACGCGGAAGAGCTCGGTCTGTGTGGTTGGGTTCGAAATCGCCGGGATGGCGCCGTCGAAGCTCTTTTCTGCGGAGCGGAGCTGGACGTCCGGGAAATGCAGGAGCGTTGTGCGCTGGGACCGCCCGGGGCGAACGTCATGTCCATAGAGATTATACAGGAGGGCGGTGCAGCACCCGACGGATTCAGGATTCTGCCAACCAGCTAAAGCGCTTCGAAATGGACTCGATCCCGCAAGTCGGCCGTGGCGCAGCCCGCTGCTATGTACTCGTAGGTCCAAAACGGTCCTCGAACCGAGCCCTTAACCGCCTGTCGACGTCGGTCATGCTGGCTTGAACCCCTAATGCCTCCAAGCTCGTAACACCCTGGTCGGCAATGCCGCAGGGGACAATGCCTGAGAAATGTTCAAGGTCGGGGGCGACGTTCAGGGCAATGCCATGCAGGGTGATCCAGCGCCGGATGCGGATGCCGACCGCGGCGATCTTGTCTTCGCGATCCGGTCCCAATTCGGGCCGTCGCACCCAGATCCCGATACGCTCGTCGCGTATCTCGCCGGCAATGCCAAAATCCGCCAAAACGTCGATGAGCCATGCGGCGAGCGTCCGCACATAGAGGCGTACGTCCCGCTCGCGCCGGTTGAGATCGAGCATCAGATAGGCGACCCGCTGGCCGGGACCGTGATAGGTGAATTGTCCGCCGCGGCCGGTCTCATGGACCGGAAAGCGGTCAGGATCGATGAGATCCTCGGGCCGTGCGCTGGTTCCAGCCGTGTAAAGCGGGGGATGCTCGAGGAGCCACACCTGTTCCCTGGCAAGACCGCCGGCGATCTGCTCGGCCCGTTCCGTCATCTCCGAAAGGGCGGTGGCGTAAGGGACCGGCTCGTCGCTGACCCGCCATTCGACGGGCTGATGATCCGCCGTCGCGATCAGTGTCCTCTCCAGCGTGGCCTCGGTCTTTACCAAGCGGTAACCTTTCTCATGAAAAAGTAAATTCCAATTCAGATGACCATCCTCACATACGCCTCGCGGTGCGTCGAGGCATAAGCAAGGAGCGGATTGATGGATGCGATCCAGTCTATCAAGATCGAACTTTCGGTGGTTCTCGGCACAACCTCCATGCCGATCCATCAATTGCTGCGCATGGGCCGGGGCGCGGTGATCGAGCTCGAGACCCACGAGGATGATCAGGTCCAGGTATTGGCAAACAATATTTTGATCGCCAAGGGCGACATTGTCGTGGTCGGTGACAAAATCGGCATTCAGTTTACCGAGATGCTGAAAGGCGCCGCAACCCAGCCATGAACTTGCACTTCGTCGCCAGGTTTGTTAAGTGACGCGGCGCTTGGATTTTCGTGTCCGGAGCGCCTATTTGTCCGGAAGATCCGATTCGAGGGTCCCGGCGCAACAGACGGTTTGGAATGCGGTCG
>CAYWBS010000496.1:0-3204 GCA_964456215.1 uncultured Hyphomicrobiaceae bacterium | reverse complement strand
CGACCGTAACGGTGAAAGGCTTGCGGCAAGCGTTGCAATTATAAAGGCCTGGGCGGTGGCTTTCGCCTTGCATGAGTGTGGCCTGATCGACGGTGCCGCAATGCGGGCATACGGGGCCGTCAGGCCAGATACGGGCCTCCAGCCATTCGCGGGCCTTATCTTCATCGTGGAAGATCGGGTTTGAAAGATCGCACATTGGCTCATCCTCTTTGTTATACAAAGGATATAGGGATTGAGCTATACTATGTCAAGGTGATAGTTGCCTGAAATTCAAATAAGGGAAACAGCAGTCTCAAAACCCCAAAATCAAGGTAGTGTCCGGGTGTCGTTTCCGGTCAATAGTTGCCGTCACTCTCGGTAAAACGGCTGAACGTGATCCTGACCTTAGTTTTTCCGGAACTTCCAGCCATTCTGCTTGAAGTACTCCGCAACTTCATCTGTGAGAAAGCCGCTGCCGCTTGCAAGCTGCGGTAAATCAAAGCCTCCTCCCAAATTGACCTCGACAACCACAGGTCCGCTATTCGTGAGCGCAATATCAAGAGATTGATATCCGACGGGCGCAAAAATGGCCGCGCATTTTTCATTCAGCTTCAATAATTTCTGCCAATCCGGCAATTGGAGGTCAACGAGGCGCGCCTTCGTTTCCGGGTGTTCTTCAATCTCTTTAAGGTCGATCCCTTTGCCTGTAACGGCTCTTCTCGTGATGCCGGTCGCGGGATCGATGTCAGCCATCATATTGCCCGAACGCCAGTAATTGTCGGCAATGCTCGTCGGAGAAGGAATTTTGATAAGAGTGAAAGGCGTGAGGATGTCGTTCTCCCTGACCATGTTCAGCGTCCGAACGGTCGCCAAATATTTACTGAAACCCTTGATTAAAGCATGATTTTGTAGTTGCTCTTGGAGCAAATACGAGCGACTTCCAATAATTTTTTCAAAAAATAATTCAAAGCTTATGTCTTCTTCCTGGGCCAACTTAATTTTGGAACCATCTGTGCCGGTAATTATGAACGAACCAAAACTTCCGATACCGCGAATTGGTTTTCCATAGATTGGGTATAAATTTGACGACTCCAAGAATTCTTTCAAGTCGCCAGGATTTCTTAAATTCGGTATGTTTGGGAATTGTCGAATCCCGGGTTCAATAACAGCGACCGATTTCGGGATCGGAATATCGAACTTTTCCAACAGATTATAGGCAATCCATTTGTCCTCGGTGATGCCTTGCCAGCTCATATCGCAACATTTTTCGGCTATTTTCCAATGCAAACGATCTGAGATGAATCGCTTCTTTTCCTCGAAACTATATTTCGAATTATCATATAGCTGATATAGAAAATAGTCTTGTATGCTGAGCTTTCCGTCTCCCCTTGACAGTTTCCAAAATTCACTAACAATATCTAATGGCTTTTTGTTGTATTTTTCTCTTACGTGTTGTATTAGCTTTAATACATCTTCGGAATATTTTTGTTTCGTAACTTGACTGTCAAAAAGTGTTTCTGACCCGTTCATAGCTACAAACCTTGACTCTCGAAATGCCACTCTCCACAAACGTACTGCATCTTATATATTCAAATCGTTTTCGGATTATGAATTGACTAATTGTTATCGTCAGAGGACGGTCCAGTGAACCTGGATTTGCCGGTTGGGCATCCACTGCCCTGACTGCAGGCGGCATTCACCGTTCGATTACTCAAAAAACCCCTTCGGGTAAAAGCGCCCACCTTCGGGGGGGCCGCGCTGTAGCCTCTGCCAACGCTCAAGGCTCGTGAGGAGGACGGCTACGTTTTGCCAATCCCAGCGCGGATTGCAGCCTGCGCGGCGGCGAGACGGGCGACGGGCACGCGGTAAGGAGAGCAGGATACATAGTCCAAGCCGACGCGATGGCAAAAATCTATCGAAGCGGGATCGCCGCCATGCTCGCCACAGATCCCGAGTTTCAAGTCTCGCCTGGCGCGGCGACCACGTTCTACGCCGATCCTGACGAGCTCGCCGACGCCCTCTTCATCTATAGAGACAAAGGGATCGGCGGCCATCAGTCCCTTTTCGACATATTTCGTCAGAAAACTGCCGGCATCGTCCCGGCTGATGCCAAGAGCGGTCTGCGTCAGATCATTGGTCCCGAACGAGAAGAATTCAGCCGACTGGGCGATATCTTCGGCACGCAAACAGGTTCGCGGCAACTCGACCATGGTTCCAATAGTGTAGGCAAGCGACACATTCTTCTCGCGCTCGATCGCCTCGCCGATAGCTCTGATGCGCCCGGCGAGGAAATCGAACTCCGGCCTGCCGACAATGAGCGGAACCATGATCTCCGGTTCGACGGACCGGCCGGTTTTCGCGGTCACGGATGCGGCTGCCTCCAATATGGCGCGCGCCTGCATATCCGTGATTTCGGGATAGGTTATGGCCAGCCGGCAGCCGCGATGGCCAAGCATCGGGTTGAATTCTCTGAGTTCATTAACGCGGGCCGCCAGATCCGCGCTTGAAACACCCAATGCCTCGCCGACTTCGCGAATTTCGTCCTCGGTATGAGGCAGGAATTCGTGGAGCGGCGGGTCGAGAAGGCGGATGGTAACCGGCAGGCCCGACATGATCTCGAACAGCTCTTCAAAGTCTCCGCGTTGCATCGGCAAGAGCTTGTCGAGCGCTCTGCGCCGCCCCTCTTCATCCACCGCCAAGATCATCTCGCGGACGGCGCGAATGCGGTCGGCATGAAAGAACATATGCTCCGTCCGGCAAAGACCGATGCCCTCGGCGCCGAATTCAAGCGCCGCCTTGGAATCGACGGGCGTATCAGCGTTGGCACGTACGCCCAGGCGGCGCATCTCATCGGCCCAATTCATCAGCGTGTTGAAATCACGGGAAAGCTCCGGCTGACGCATCGCCACTTCGCCCTGAATCACCTGGCCCGCGGCGCCGTCAATCGTGATGATATCGCCCTTCTTCAGCGTCACCGCGCCGGCGGTCATTGTTTCGGCCGAATAATCAATGAGGATTGTCCCGGCGCCCACGATGCAAGGCCGTCCCATCCCCCGGGCGACCACCGCGGCATGGCTCGTCATCCCGCCGCGCGTCGTCAGAATGCCGGCGGCGGCATGCATGCCGTGAATATCCTCGGGACTGGTCTCAATGCGCACCAAAATTACGGACTTACCGGTTTTCTTCAGAGCCTCCGCTTCGTCCGGATCAAAACAAATCTCACCC
>CAYWBS010000495.1:0-3205 GCA_964456215.1 uncultured Hyphomicrobiaceae bacterium | reverse complement strand
CTAAGCTTGTCCTGATTGTGCCGGGAAGAGCGTTCCAAATGGCGCGTCGAGGCCGAGAAGCGCGCGGATTTCGTCCGGGGTGACGCCGTTTTTCCTTAACGATTTCAAGCTTTTGCCTTTCCGGCTTTTGGAGAGCTTTCGCCCTTCGGCATTAGGGATGAGCCGGTGATGATGATAGAGCGGCCGCGGCAGACCGAGCAGGATCTGCAATAGCGTGTGCAGGTCCGTCGCCGCCAAAAGGTCCCGGCCTCTGGTGACATGGGTGACGCCCTGCAGGGCATCGTCGAGAACCACGGACAAATGATAGCTGGTGCCGATGTCCTTGCGGGCGATCACCGCATCGCCCCATCGCTCGGGCTCGGCGGCGACTTGGTGGACGCGACCGCGCCTGTCGAATTGCCGGAAAGTGATCGGCGCGCCGGCACTTTCGCGGCCAAGGGCGGCCGCACGGGCGCTGTCGAGCCTGAGCGCATAGGCTTCACCGGCCTCCCTTCGGACCGCGATTTCGCGCTCGGAAAGAGTGCGGCTAAGCCCTGGATAGAGCGGCACGCCATCCGGGTCGTGCGGATAGGGCGAGATGCCCGAGGCGGAGACCGCCGCGGCGATCTCCTTGCGAGACGCAAAGCAGGGAAACAAGAGCTCCTGTTCCCGAAGGCGGGCGACGGCGCCTTGATAAAAGTCCAGATGCTCCGACTGGCGGCGGACAGGTTCCTCCCAGGTAATTCCGAGCCAGGCGAGATCATCGAGAATTTGCGCTTCGAATTCCGGCCGGCAGCGTCCGATGTCGATATCCTCGATGCGCAGCAGGAACCGGCCGCCGCATGCCCGCGCCATTTCGAAGGTCAGAAGCGCCGAATACGCATGACCGAGATGCAGCGGCCCATTCGGGCTCGGCGCAAAGCGGAAGACAGGTGTCGCGGTCATGAGATTGCGTGCGTTCTCCGAGAAAATCCTGGATAGAAAGACTTGATTGGCGCTATGCCAGGCATATGACCGGGCGCATTATCAAGACAGGTAAAGATATTCAAAGCGGCGTCAAGGCGCTCTCCAGGCTTTGCCCCGAAATGCGCGGCATTCACAAAATCGTTGGCGACCCGCCTTTGCGCCGCCGGCCGGCCAATTTTCCGGGGCTGGCGCGCATAATCGTCGGCCAGCAGCTTTCGGTCGCCAGCGCCAATTCAATCTGGCGCCGGGTCGAATTGACGGTTTGCCCGCTGACGGCGGACCAATTCCTCGCGCTCGACGACGCGGCGCTTGGCGGTTGCGGCCTGTCGCGGCCGAAAATCCGCACCCTGCGCGCCCTATCGTCCGCGATTGCCGGGGAAGGCCTGGATCTCGCCCGCCTCGGCAGGTCCTCGAATGAGAAGATCCATGAGCGATTGACAGCCATTCATGGAATCGGCGATTGGACGTCGGACATTTTCATCATGTTTTGCCTGGGCCGGGCGGATGGCTGGGCGCCCGGGGATTTGGCGCTGCAACATGCGGTTCAATCGGCACTCGGATTGGCCGAGCGTCCGAAGCTTCCGGAAATGTCAGAGATTTCCGAGCGTTGGAAACCCTGGCGCGGCGTCGCGGCGCGGTTGTTATGGTCTTATTATGGAGCGTTGCGGGAAGGCCGTGCCGGCATTCCACTTTAAGCCCGCCCTAGCCGTTTCTAGAAGCGAGTCGAGACCGGATCGTGCTGACAGATCGCATGCCCCATACGCCGATTGACGGCCCCCGTCTTGCGCCGGCTTCCGGCGCCGCCGCCAAGCAGCTGGTTGTCCTGTTTCACGGCTATGGCGCCGATGGAAGCGATCTTATCGGCCTCGCAAGACAATGGCGGTCATTGCTGCCGGACGCAGCTTTTGTCGCGCCGGACGGGCCGGAGCCCTGCGTCATGAATCCGTTCGGTGGCCGGCAATGGTTTGAGCTCACATTCCGGCAGCCGCGTGATTGGCCCGCTTTGAAAAAGATTGCCCCCGCCATCGACGGTTTCTTGGACGACGAGCTCAAATCGCTTGACCTCGACGGCGACAGGCTCGCCCTTGTCGGTTTCAGCCAGGGAGCAATGCTGTCCCTGCATCTGGGCCTGCGCCGGGAGCGGGCGCCCGCGGCGATCATTGGTTATTCGGGCATGTTGGCCGGCGCGGACCAGCTAAGGGCCGATCTCAGATGCCGCCCGCCTATATTGCTGGTCCATGGCGAGCAGGATGATGTGATTCCCGTCGAGGCGCTGGGCCTTGCCCGCGAAGCGCTTGAAGGAGCCGGTCTCGGCGTGCAGTGGCATATCAGCCGCGGTCTCGGCCATGGAATCGATGTCCAGGGAATTGGCATCGGTGGTGCGTTTTTGCGCAAGGTCTTCAAATAGTTAACTTAAGCCTCGTTGCATGTTTTGAGGCCCGCGCCTATCTCCAAGGGTCGCTATCTGGTCGGACTACGCCCCAGGGAAAAGCTTCACAGAGCTGACATGGAACTATAATATCCGGCTAAACAAAGAATGCCGCGTCCTCGATTCGGGAGCGGAATGAAAACAGGGATTGAGCTGTGAATACCGCGACCGTGTCGCCCGAAAACTTTCCATCGCTGGTGCTGAACGCCGATTATCGGCCGCTCAGCTACTATCCGCTGTCTCTGTGGAGCTGGCAGGACGCGGTGAAGGCTGTGTTTCTGGATCGCGTAAATATAGTTTCCGAATATGACCGCGCGGTCCGCAGCCCGTCGCTGGAAATCAAGCTGCCAAGTGTCGTCTCCTTGAAGAGCTACGTGCGGCCGGCGATGTATCCCGCGTTTACCCGCTTCAACGTCTTCTTGAGGGATCGGTTCAGCTGCCAGTATTGCGGCGCGACCGACGACCTGACCTTTGACCACTTGGTCCCGCGTTCTCGCGGCGGCTTGACGCGGTGGGGTAATGTGGTAACCGCATGCGCGCCATGCAATCTGAAAAAAGGCGGCAAGTCGTCAAGGAAAGCCGGCATGGTGCCCGGACAAAAGCCCTACCGGCCGACGGTTTACGAATTGCACCGCAACGGCCGGCTGTTCCCGCCGAACTACCTGCACCAAAGCTGGATGGATTATCTCTACTGGGATACCGAACTCGAGCCCTAAGGCCCGAGTCCGGCTCGTCCGCATATCGGTTACGGGGTACTCGCTGACGCTACTTAACGCGTCGTCCGTGAAGAATGCTTTCTCGCAGTCTGAGTTTAGGTTGCTTTGTGTTGCG
>CAYWBS010000494.1:0-3210 GCA_964456215.1 uncultured Hyphomicrobiaceae bacterium | reverse complement strand
TCGACAGGCCGGAATCCGTCAATCGGGTCGCGCCGCCGACGACAACCATCAGGAAGATCAGGCCGCTGAGCATGAACAGCCACGCCCTGACCCAGCCGCCCGCGGCCGCCGCGCGCGTTCGGCCGGCGATGTTTTCCGTCAAGCTTGTCATGCCCACCTCTCAAAGGTCGCGGGGTGTGAGAATAAGACGGGGGAGCGGCGCAAGGTCAACAGTCAAGCCCCGGGGCGTCCATCCGCCGCGGAGATCTCCGGGACGGCGCCTCTTCAGCCCTCGCCACCCGTCGGACCGTAGAAAAACACCCAGGCGGCCAGATCATCGGAAAAACTCTCGAAACGATGGGCGACTTTGGCCGGCACGAATATGACATCCCCCTCCTGTATGGAGAAAGTCTCATCCCCCAAGAGGAAATTCCCGGACCCTCTGGCGATCACATAGACTTCGTCGCGGTCATGAGGGATTTGCGGATCGGTGCCGCGCGGCGCATAGAGGAGCACTTTCAGCGTGCCGTGGATGAAGCAGGTGGCGGACCGCTTGCCATCCGGGTCCGATAGCTGCTCCAAGGCCTGATCCAACGTTCCGTGCCAACCGTCCAATGGCTTTCCCCTTTAAATATCCGGCCACACCTGTTGGCCGGTATTTTAATGCCTTTAATTGGCGTGGCCGTTTGATTTTCGTCAATAAGCCGATCTGACCGCCGCGCCGGCCGCCGCAGCGCCCTTCGGCACGATAAGACAATCGAGAGCCAAGGCGCCCCTGCCCTCGGAGAACACCAGAAAGGGATTGATGTCGACACTCTCAATGGCGTTTCCGGCCCGCGCGGCAAACTCGGAGAGCTTCACCAATGTCCGCGCCAGAGCATCGACATCGCCCGGCGGCCGGCCACGGAGGCCACGCAACAATTTCGCGCCTCTGGTCTCGTCAATCATCTCCAGTGCCTCCTCCCTGCCGAACGGGGCCATGCGGAATGAAGTATCCTCGAAGACTTCGGCGAAAATACCGCCGAGCCCGAACATGACGGCCGGCCCGAACACCGGATCGACCTGAATGCCGAGAATGGTTTCAATGCCGCCATCAGCCATGGGCGAGACAAGGACGCCGTCGATATCCGCATCCGGTCTTGCCGATCGCGCCGCGGACATCAGCTTCTCGAACGTTCCGCCCGCCTCCGCCGCCGTGCCGACATTCAAGGCGACGCCGCCGATCTCCGTCTTGTGGCTGATACCGGCGGCGTTGATCTTCATCGCCACCGGAAACCCGAACGCCGAGGCGATCTCTTCCGCCGCCGCCGCGCTTTCGGCGATATTCGCGGCGATCACGGGAATTCCCGCCGTTTCCAGCACGGCGCGGGACTCCCACTCGCTCATCGGCCTTGCCGGAAGCGGAGCCAACTCCGGTAAAGCAACGGGAATGACAGGATCAGACAATGGACTTGCGGCAAAACTTTTCCCAAACCCCACCATGGCCGCCGCCGCGACGATGGCGCGGCAGGGGTCCTCGAAGATCAGATATCCGGCGTTCCTGTAGCGCTCGACGACGTCCGGCGGTCCTAGCAGCGACAGAATAATGAGACGGTCGGGAAATTGCCGGCGCAAGTCCTCCAGCTCCCTGACCAGGGGATCGACGATATAGCGCGACGCGGCGGCGAGTGTGAAAAACGCGATAGCGATGTCATACTTTCCCGCTTCGAGCATAAGGGAGAAGTTCTTGCCGGCAAGGCTCAGATCGTTGAAGAACTGCGCGGTCGTGTCGACCGGATTCCGGGCCGACGCGAAGGGAAGGTTTTCAGTCAGTTGCGCCTGCGCCGGCTCGGGCATGGGAGCAACGTCGAGCCCCCGCTTGATGGCGTAATCGGCCATCTGCGCACCGACCCCGCCGGAGATGGTGACCAGACCGATCCTGTTGCTTTTCGGGAAAATGCCGCCGCCGCAAGCATAGGCGATGTCGAGCATTTCCTCCGTGGTCTCGGCGCGGTGGACGCCGTGCTTCTTGAAGACGGCGTCGTAGATTTTTTCGGATCCGGCAAGGGATGCCGTATGCGAGGCGACCGCGGCGGCGCCTGCCTCGGTGTGGCCGACCTTCATGAAAATGACTGGCTTTCCGTGTTTTCTGGCTTTTTCCAGGCTCCGCACCAGCGCCGCCCCGTCCTGCACGCCTTCCGCATAGGCGGCGATGACCATGATGTCATCCACCCCGGCGGCCCAGTCGATACATTCCGCGACATCGACATCGCACTCGTTGCCTGTCGTGATGACGTAGCGGACACCGAGCCCCCGGTTTCGCGCCACCGCATAGAGATGCGTGCCATAGGCGCCGCTTTGGCTGATGATCGCCAGCGGGCCAGGTTCGGAAAATCCGGCGTCGAGGGTGCTCGAAAATGTCGCGTAAAAGCCGACCGTAAAACTGAGGACGCCGAGGCAGTTCGGGCCGAGAACGCGGATGCCGGTGCGTTGTGCGATGGCGCTGAGTTCGGCCTGAAGCGCTTTGCCGCCGCCGCCGACCTCCGCAAAGCCGGAACTGAAGAGGATCGCCGATTTGATCCCCCTCGCGCCGCACTCTTCAAGCACGCCGGCGACGAGCTTCGCCGGCACCGCGATGATCGCGCAATCGACGGCTTCGGGAAGTTCCCCGACCGCCCGGTAAGCCTTCAGCCCCTGCACCGTGTCACGGTTCGGATTGACCGGATAGATGCGGCCCGCAAAGCCGCCCTCGATCATATAGCGCAACGGCCTGCCGCCGATCCGCGACGGATCGCTCGAAGCGCCGACAATGGCCACCGATTTGGGCTCCAGCAAATACGGCAGGGATGAGCCGCGCTTTGGGTAAGAGGAATCGTTCGGCAATTTAACCTCTTGAAATTTTGACTATTTGCTAAAGATTGAAGCGCGCCCCCCGTGCCGATGCAAGCGGGATTTCGCACGCATTGCCGAGGTGCCTGGCATCGCGTAGCTTGAGGGCCGATTCCCGCACGATCGGAACCGCCGCAAACCGTTACGCAAACCGGATAACAATCGCCATGAACGTCCACAGCCTCTTCGATCTCGCCGGCAAGGTCGCAATCGTCACCGGATCGACCAAGGGCATCGGCAGGGCAATCGCCGAAGCCTTTGCCGGAGCCGGCGCGAAAGTCGTTATCTCCAGCCGCAAGGAAGACAAATGCCGGGAGGGGGCCGGCGCCATCAGTCAGGCGGGCCATGAGACCATCGCGCTCC
>CAYWBS010000493.1:0-3211 GCA_964456215.1 uncultured Hyphomicrobiaceae bacterium | reverse complement strand
GATTCGAAACAGTGCCGCAGGCAGTGCCGGCGGGTGCGCCCGGTATCGCGCGGCGCCGGTCTATCGAAACGCGATCTCCTTCTCGACGGATTTGCGGCTTGATGCACAGGGCCGTTATGATCCGGCGCGCCAGGAAATCTCGATGGCGGCGCGGAAGCTCGTCGACGTATGCGAGGCGCTAAAAAGTGTCTCGGCGGCGATCGAGACGAATGCCCTGGCGCCGAAGCAAAAGCTGATCATCGACCGGACGCCAAAGGCGGGACCGGCCGGCCCGAGAGCCGCCACGGGTTGGGCGCGGCTTAAAGAGAAGGTGATCGCCAATGTAAGCGCGCTGCCGAGTGCGAACGACAATCTGTTGCTCATCAGAGGCTCGGTCAATTTTCTGATAAAGAAGCTGAAACAATTCGTTCGCCCGGGCGCTGAATGCTTCCCGGGCCAGGACCGCATTGACGAATTTGTCCGCTTTGGCGCCGCGAAGGGTGTTCGGTTCATCAAACGGCTCTGCGCCATTCCGTTCCTGCGCTATAGCCCGACATGCGCCCTTAAATTCCTCCGCGTCTGGAAGCGGTTCTGGTCGGAGCTCATTGCCGCGCCGGAAATGCCGCGGGCAACCTTGGCCGACATGCGGAATGCCCGCCCGCCCGCCATCCGGCCGAGCGCGGCGGTGGCGTTATTTGCACTGGCGACTTCGGGTCTGGGCCTCCTCATGCCGGGAGCTACGGCCGGTGACGGCAAGATGGCTGATCGCCCGGACGTCCGTTTTGTTGCCGCGGACCCGATCATTACCGGCGCTTTTGCGAGAACGCCCGCGCCGGTTTGGGTTTCCAGATGTTCGACACGCGCATGGGGAAAAGCGTGCTATGCGCGCCGCAACGTGCGCCGTTAAATTGGAACGCCCCGCCTAGAGCATGTTCCATCGCTGCGGCTGGTTCTGAGATGATAAGCGGACAAGGATAAGTCTTGGGCGGCTTGGGCGGCCTGCGCCTATTGCCGCGCCGCCGCCGATCGCTCCACCGAACGCGCCAGCGCGACCAATAGTCCGCCCGCCAATCCGACAATTGCGAAAGCGCTCTCCGGCACATGGGTGACGTCCCAGGCCAGCCCGCTGACGGTCGGCGATACAAAGGACAGAAAATAGCCGATCAGCAGGATGCCGGCGGCAAAGCGGTGCACATTGGCGAGCGGCGTGCAGAGCGGCGGCAGCGACATCGTCAGGATCAAGAGCGACGATGCGATAAAGCCGAGGCAACCCGCCCAGAAGGTGAGCCAGAGAGCGCTCGACGTCACGACCAGTCCGGCTGTTGCAATCATGGTCATAATCCCGGCCGCGAAAAAAGGCAGCGACCTGCCAACCAGCCGGTCGGCCAGAATGAGGATCACTAACGACGCCGGAAGCTGGGCGATATTGAGCGACGTAAGGGCTGTGCCGATCCAATCCCTGAGACCTTTGCTTTCGAGATAGTCCGGCAGAAAGGCATTGGTCGTGAAGTAGATGGTCGCCGCACAGCCGAGGACAAAGCCGATTTGCCAGATCCTGCCGTCGCGCCAGTCCGGCCACCAGCCGCGGGCTGCCTGCGGCGCGTCTGACGAGCCGGCGGTAATAGTGCCCAGTCGGGCGGCGGCAATGAAAATCACTGCATTGACGAACACAGGGGCGGACCAAATGACGAAGCTCCATTCCCAGCTGCCGCCGGTCAGAGGCAGGACGATAGGAATGGTCAGCGCGGCGCTCAGGATCTCACCGACGAACAGGCCGTTGATATAAACAGCCGTCGCAAGCCCCGCCCGTTTGAAGAACCAGAGACCGACAAGCGTCGGCAGCGCCGGTTGCATGATGGCGATGCCCAGTCCCATCACGACCGTCATGACGAAGAGGGTTGCAACCTCCGGCCCCAAACCGCGCAGCGCGCCTGCCGCCGCGGTGATGAGCAGGCCGAAGACGAGCGCCCGGTATATGCCCAGCCGCGACATCAGGATCGAACCCGATAGAGCGCCGAAGGCAAGGACGATGACCGGCAATCCTGAGAGCAGGCCGACGGCCTTTTCGCTCAACTGCAGATCCTGGCGGATGAGGGGGAGGACGGGCGGAACCGCGAGCATGGTAATGCGCAGGCTGGTGCCGGTTATCCAAAGCAGGAAAAGCGCTCCCCAATCGCGGCGCGAGAGGTTGAAACCGATGGAAGACTTGAGGACCGCCGACATGAGATTTTTGTTGACCGGGCTTCGCCAGCCTATTGCGTGAACCGAAGTCTGACGGCATGCAGATCCCGCGGGCCGGGGGACGTGACTGATCCGTTAATTGCGTATTCGAATGCGGATATCCGCAAAGTGGCGATGGACGGATCGATCATTGGCTGAAATGCGGCCGCGCGCAACATTTAATCCGGTTTTGAAACTGCCATTCTCACGTGCAGGCCCCGGGCAAACGCCGGCGTTCGCGGATCGCTGCGCCCAGGACAGGCAACCCTCTCTCTCACCCGCCGATCGCCTCCGCCGATCATCCACAACTCTTTTTATTTTTGGTCATGGTTTCGCTCGGCTGGTTAGGGAGCGGTGCTAAAATAGACTGATTCCCTATCCGACAATGCAAGAAACAAGACCATCAGAAGGGGGCGGCGGACACTATGGCGGACAATCCTCGATATGAATCGTTCACTATCGATCTCTGGGTTACCGATATGCATGCGGTCGAGATCGGAATCTATCAACACAGCCGCCACAGGGCGAAGTCACGCCAGTTCACCAAGGACATGGATATTTTCGGCGAGGTAAAGGAGAATGGCGAGCGTGTCGGCCTTCTCGCCTTCCGCGAAGGATTGTGGAAAGAACATAACGGCACGAACCGGCGCCTGGTCATCAAGCTCTTCTCGGCTTCCTTGACTTGGAAGGGCACGCTGGACCTCATGATGGGGCGCAGCCTGCAGCTCAGCCATGGCGCCGGGAAGTTCCCCGTGCTCGCCTTTTCCATCAATTTGAGCGGTCTGGATCATATCGTCCAGTTGGAGAGATCGGCCTATCAATGGATTGGATTTCCCGAGAAATTCTCCTTTTTCGTATTGCGGAACGGCAAACCCTATTTCTACCGCCTGCGCCGTGACTGGATCGGAATAGGCGTTGATTACACGCTTTATGATCAGCACAACCAGAAGGTCGGCCGGCTCGACGGCAAGGTCATACAGCTTGGCGGCAAATGGAATGTAAAGGTCGAGAG
>CAYWBS010000492.1:0-3212 GCA_964456215.1 uncultured Hyphomicrobiaceae bacterium | reverse complement strand
CTTCGGGTAACACCGGATACCCGACCTTGGAAATATGCGCCGATTTGATCCGCCAAATGCAATGCGATCAGCCGGTCGACAGTGTCCCGTTCCGCCGCCTGCGCCCGGCGTTCCGTCTCCGAGATCTGGGCGGCGACCTCGTCGATTCTGGCGATTTCATCATCCGCCAGTCCGCCGTCGCCGAGACGCAGGGCGCGGATAAGAGAACGGTGCACGAAGAGGTCGGCGTAGCGGCGGATCGGGGAAGTAAAATGAGCATAACGGCGCAGATTGAGGCCGAAATGCCCGGCGTTTTCGGCGCTGTATTCCGCCTGTGCCTGGCTGCGCAATACCACTTCGCTGACCAGCTCGTCGAGTTCGGTGCCGCGGACCTGTTGCAGAACACGGTTGAAATGTTGCGGCTTCAGCGCCCCGGACTTTGCGATCTTGATGTCGAGAGTTTTGAGAAAATCTCTCAAGGCCGCCAATTTTTCCTGCCCCGGAGCGTCATGAACCCGATAAATGACCGCCGCGCGATTGCGCTCCAGGGTTTCCGCGGCGGCGACGTTTGCCTGGATCATGAACTCCTCGATCAGGCGATGCGCGTCCAGCCGCTCCGGCACATGAATTGCCGACACACGGCCGTGGCTGTCGAGAATGATTTTCCGTTCCGGCAGGTCTAGGTCGAGCGGTCCCCGGGCGTCGCGTGCGCCCTTCAGTGCGGCATAGGCCTTCCAGAGCGGCTTTAGGACGGGGGCGACGATCGGGCCCGTTCGCTCATTCGGGCGGCCGTCGATTGCCGCCTGCGCCTCCACATAGCTCAAGCGCGCCGCCGAGCGCATGATGGCGCGAACGAAGCGATGATGGCGTTTGCGTCCGTCTTTATCGAAAGACATGCGCACGGCCAGGCATGGACGCTCCTCACCCTCGCGCAGCGAACAAAGATCGTTGGAAATCCGTTCCGGTAACATCGGCACGACGCGATCCGGAAAATAAACGGAATTGCCGCGCTTCAGTGCCTGCCGGTCGATGACGCTCATCGGGTGCACATAATGGGCGACATCGGCGATGGCGACGATAATTACGAAGCCTTCCTGGTTCCTGGGGTCGTCATCGGGTGCCGCCCAGACGGCGTCGTCATGGTCCCGGGCGTCGGATGGATCAATGGTGATCAGCGGCAGCTCGCGCAAATCCTCCCGGCCGGAAAGCGTCGGCGGCTGAAGGGCGCCAAGCTCTTCGTCAATCGCGGCGGGAAACTCATGGGGAAGATTGAACGACTCGATCGCGATCAGACTGGTTGCCCGCTGGTCATCCGGATTGCCGAGACAGGCGATGACCTTGGCTTTTGCAAGGCCGAGCCGGCCGGACGTTGATATTTCGAAGCGCACAAGCTCGCCATCGGTAGCGCCGCCCTCATCGCCCTTCGGAACCGGCCATTCCTTGAGCTGCTTTCTGTCGATGGGATCGATGACGCCGCCACGGTCGGGCACGGCCCGATAGATGCCCAATAGCCGTCTGCTCTCCCGCGGCAGCCGTCTTATCAGTTCCGCCCGGTAGGTTACGCCGCCCTCGCCGGCGCCATCCAGCGGTGAAACACGGACCAGGGCGCGGTCACCCAACCCCGGCGCCGGCCCTGTCTGGCGCCGGCCCTTCCTCTGGACAAGAAGGACACGCGGCGGTTCGCCTTCTTGTTCGCTCTGCCAACGGGCCGGCCGGCAGATCAATTCGCCATCTTCGTCCTGCTCGGTGATTTCGATAATCGTCACGGAGGGCAGCTCGCCGCGCCGTCTGAAACGCTTTCGCGAGCCTGAGATCAGGCCGTCATCGGCCATTTGCCGAAGCAATTGCTTGAGTTCGACGCGTTGCGCGCCCTTGATATTGAAAGCACGCGCTATCTCCCGCTTGCCGACCCGTCCCGACGCGGATTGGATGAATTCCAGAATTTCGTCCTTTGTCGGCAGGCTGGCGGATTTTTTGGAGCGGCTTGCTTGGCCCTTTCGGGTCACGATGGATGTCCTAACCGGTTGCCTTGGAGGTCGAGGCGTCCGTCTTTCGTTTCTTCGTTTTACTCGCCGCGGGCTTTTTCTTCTTGCCGCCCTTTTCGGCCTTGGCGGCGATGAGTCCGACCGCTTCGTCGAGAGTTATCTTCTCGGGATCCACTGATTTCGGCAGCGTGGCGTTGATCCTGCCATGTTTCACATATGGTCCGTAGCGGCCCGACATGAGCTGGATTTGCCCACCCTTGTCGGGATATTCGCCCAGTTCGCGAAGGACGGCCGCCCGCCGCCCGCCGCCTGACGCCCGCTTCTCGGCGATGAGCGTCACGGCGCGGTTCAGGCCGATTGTGAAGACGTCCTCGGCGTCTTTCAGATTGGCGTAGGTCCCGTCATGTTCAATATAGGGACCATATCGTCCAAAGTTGGCCTTGATCGGCTTGCCGGTTTCCGGGTGGTCACCGATTGTCCGCGGCAGTGCGAGCAAGGCGAGGGCCTTGTCGAGATCCATCTGCGCCTGATCAAAGGTCTTGGGAAGCGAGGCGCGTTTGGGTTTTTCGCCTTCGCCGGCCTCGCCAAGTTGCACATAGGGTCCAAACCGACCAGTCCTGAGGGTTACCGAAAGCCCGGTCGCGGGATCGTCGCCCAAATGCTTGCCCTCCGGCGAGATAGGCGCGGCTTCGTCATCGCCTCCTTCCGTGAATTGGCGCGTGTAGCGGCAGTCGGGATAATTCGAGCAGCCGATAAAGGCGCCGAACCGGCCGATCTTGAGACCCAATCGGCCGCTCTCGCAGGAAGGACACTTGCGCGGATCCGACCCATCGCCCTTATCGGGGAATATATGAGGGCCGAGCAACTCATTCAAAGCATCCAGGACCTCGGAAATCCGGAGGTCCTTGATTTCGTTCACCGCACCGGTGAATTCGTTCCAGAATTGGCGGAGCACATCCTTCCATTGCAGATCACCGGCGGATATTTGGTCAAGTTTCTGTTCCAGATCGGCGGTGAAGTCATATTCCACATAGCGATTGAAAAAACTTTCCAGGAAGGCCGTGACCAGCCGGCCCTTGTCCTCCGGGACCAGGCGCTTCTTGTCGAGCCGGACATATTCGCGGTCGCGCAATACGCTCAATGTCGAAGCGTAGGTGGAGGGGCGGCCGATGCCGAGCTCTTCCATTTTCTTGACGAGCGTCGCCTCCGTGAAGCGCGGCGGCGGTTCGGTAAAATGTTGCTTGGCGG
>CAYWBS010000491.1:0-3221 GCA_964456215.1 uncultured Hyphomicrobiaceae bacterium | reverse complement strand
TGGGGCTCGCCGCTCAGCGGATCAAGCTTAACCCTCCGAGCGATCATATCATTCTTGCAGACGTGCTCTCCAAAGAACCGCTCGGACCCGTTGTCCAGCATGGCGATGATCAATGGTTCGATATAACCAAGTGGACCTATTACGTCCTGCTTAATGCCGAAGAATATAGCGTAACATCGAAGAACGTCGATGACATGAAAGCGAACTCGAACAACGCCGAGGTTCAACGTCTTCTCGGATCAAAAGGCAATCTCGGCGAGAAGCTCGGACTTTCCGTCGACTGGGCCTACAACATCATCAAGCAAGTTGGAAATTACGGCGAGATATATGAGCGCCATATCGGTCCGAAAACGCCGATAGGGCTCGATCGCGGCGTCAATGCGTTATGGAACAAAGGCGGGCTTCAGTACGCGCCGCCGATGCGCTGAGCCAGGGCATGCCGCAAGCTGCGCGCACCATTGAGGTGCGTGCAGCCTCACCAGATTTGGGAATATTGCGATGGCGTTGACGGGTGTACGAAGCCACAAGACGCGCAAGACCGCGCCGTGGAACGATCCCGCCAAACGGGCGATCTTTGTCCAGGGGCTGGTTTTGGTCCTGGTCGCTACTTTCATCATTATGATCGTGAACAACACGATTGAAAATTTGCAGCGCCTCAATATTGCATCGGGTTTCGATTTTCTTCAGAACCGGGCGGGATTTGGCGTACCGACCAATCTCATCGAATATTCAACCGAGTCCAAATATATTCGCGCCTTTGCCGTCGGCATCTTGAACACGCTGCTTGTCGCGACGCTCGGAATCCTAGCAGCGACGATCCTGGGATTTGTCATGGGCGTCGGGCGGTTGTCGACAAATTGGCTCATTCGCACCGTAGCCACCGCTTATGTCGAGGGGCTCAGGAATATCCCCCTGCTATTGCAGATTTTCTTTTGGTATTTCGCCGTATTGGGCGCTTTGCCGCAACCGCGCCAAGCATTAAACATCGCTGATAGCATCTATCTGAGCAATCGCGGCCTAATTGTCCCTAAGCCAATTCTTGGCGATTTGTTTTGGCTGACTCCTGCAATATTCACTCTTTGCGTTATCGCGGCCTTCATCGTTGCCCGATGGGCCCGCCGCCGGCGCGAAGAGACGGGCCGGACCTTTCCAACACTGTGGATCTCGCTTGGTCTGCTGTCTGGCCCAGCGCTCGTCACATGGCTCGCAACCGGCGCCCCGCTCGACTGGAGCCATCCGGTGCTGACGGGTTTTCGTTTTGACGGCGGCGTGGACATCATCCCCGAGCTCGTGGCCGTCTGGTTCGCGCTTTCGGTCTATACGGGCGCTTTCATCGCCGAAGCCGTTCGCGGAGGTATTCTTGCCATAAGCCGCGGTCAGACGGATGCATCCAGCGCTCTAGGTCTCACACGCGGGCAGTCTCTGAGGCTGGTGGTCATTCCACAAGCGATGCGCGTTATCGTGCCGCCCGTCACCAACCAATATCTCGGCCTGACAAAGAATTCTTCGCTCGGCGCCGCCGTCGGCTATCCGGAATTGATGAGCGTGTCAGGCACGATCCTCAATCAAACAGGACAAGCGGTCGAGGTTCTAGCGGTGACCATGGCCGTCTATGGAACGATCTGCCTGGTCATCGCCTTGATCATGAATATCTATAATCGCTCGGTCCGGATTGTCGAGCGCTGACCATGGCAATTGCACAAACACGCCATAGCAGCGGAGTGACGGCCGGAGGCGACACATACGAGCCTGGAACCCATCCCGATCTTCCTCCTCCCCGGCGGGACTCCGGAGCTGTTGCCTGGATCCGGCAGAACTTGTTTTCTTCTCCCTTTGATATTGCGATGACGGTGCTGGCGACCTACCTGCTGGCGACGCTATTGCCGGCATTATTCAGCTGGGCGGTCGCCAATGCGACATGGTCGGGGGACAGCCGCGCCGACTGCATGCCCGGGGGGGCTTGCTGGGTCTTTATCAAAGTTCGTTTCGAGCAGTTCGTTTTTGGATTTTATCCCGAAGAAGAAAGGTGGAGGGTCGTCTTTACCGCCACTATTCTCGCGCTCCTTGGTGCCCTGCTGGTCGTACCCCGTGTTCCGCACAAGCTTTGGATCGCGGCGTTCACTCTCCTTATCTTTCCGTTGATCGCCTACATCCTTCTGATTGGCGGTTCATTCGGGCTAACCTACGTCGAGTCGCCCAAATGGGGCGGCGTTTTCTTGACCGTTGTCGTAGCGATTGTTGGGATGGTAATTGCTCTCGCGCTTGGCATCGTCATGGCTCTTGGACGGCGCTCGGACCTGCCGATTATCCGTATGCTCTGTACGACTTATATCGAATTCATCCGCGCTGTACCTCTCATCACGATTTTGTTCATGGCATCGGTTATGCTGCCGCTTTTTCTGCCGGCCGGGGTGACATTCGACAAAGTCTTACGGGCGCTCATCGGGGTTGCCGTGTTTTGGGCGGCTTATATGGCGGAGGCTGTTCGCGCCGGCTTGCAAGCCATTCCTCGCGGACAGGAGGAGGCCGCAAAAGCTCTCGGTCTGAACTATTGGGCTCTGACGGGCCTCGTCGTTCTGCCGCAAGCCCTCAAGCACTCGATCCCGAGTATCATGAATACATTCATTTCTCTGGTGAAGGACACGACGCTGCTGCTCCTCATTGGCATCCTGGAACTGCTCGGCATCGTGCAGGCTGCGACTGCCAATCCGAAATGGCTCGGCAGTGCCACAGAGGGATACGTGTTTGTCGCACTGATTTTCTTCTGCTTTTGTTTTGGGATGTCGTGGTACAGCCAAAAGCTGGAGAAAAAGCTGGACACCGGGCATTAGGAGAATACGCCAACACCGGAATTGGATTAGGCGAAAGACTGAGCGATCGCTCCGAGGCCGGGCCCTATCATATCAAGCTCCCTCGGTGCGGTGAGAGCGCTTTCGGAAAAGCATAGCACGGCTCCGGTCAAGAGACAGCGCGCCGATAGTGGCGCGAAATCACCTTTCCCTTTGGGTTTCCCGCCGGTGGATACCTGCTCTCCAGGCGGCTCGACCGATGCGCAGGTAAAGGCAAACCGCCGCGCGAACATCAAGCGCGAGGAGAAAAACATCTTGCGGGGGGTCTTTCTTCAGCACGCGGAAAAGACTGCCAAAGAGGTTCTCGGGAATGGCTCCAATTCCCGAAGAAGTGATCATTCGACAGTCAAAGCATGATTTGACATTGCCCGC
>CAYWBS010000490.1:0-3223 GCA_964456215.1 uncultured Hyphomicrobiaceae bacterium | reverse complement strand
CAATGATCTCCTCGAAATCGCAACCCTCGGCTTTCGCGGCGAAGCCCTGCCGTCGATCGGCTCGGTCGCCCGTTTGACCATCCAGAGCCGCGCCAAGGGTGCCCCCCACGGCCTTGCGATCAGGGTCGATGCCGGGCGCGCTTCCGGCCCGCAGCCGGCGGCGCTCAATGGTGGCACCCGCGTCGAGGTGCACGATCTTTTTTATGCGACGCCGGCGCGGCTCAAATTCCTGAAGTCGGAGCGCGCCGAGAACGCCGCGATCTCCGACGTTGTCAAGCGGCTGGGCATGGCCCATCCGGAAATCGCTTTTTCGCTGACCACCGGCGAGCGGACGGGGCTGCGCCTGGCTGCTGCCGGGCCCGATGACGGGGCTGCCGCCCTTGAACGGCTCGGCCGTCTGATGGGCCCTGATTTTACCGCCAACGCGCTGGCCATCGGCGCGGCGCGCGACGGCCTCCGCGTCCAGGGCTATGCCGGACTGCCGACGCTGCACCGCGCCAACGCGCAGATGCAGTTTCTGTTCGTCAATGGCCGGCCGGTGAAGGACAAGCTCCTGGCCGGCGCCGTGCGCGCCGCCTATGGCGATTTTCTGCCCCGCGGCCGCTATCCGGTCCTGGCGCTCTTTATCTGGCTGCCGCCCAGAGAGGTAGACGTCAATGTCCATCCCGCCAAGGCCGAGGTGCGGTTTCGCGATTCCGGCCACATCCGCGGCCTTCTCGTCGGCGCGCTTAGGGAGGCTCTCACAAATGCCGGCCATCGCGCCTCCTCGGACCTCGGCGGCGAGGCCTTGGGCAGGTTCCGGAGCGGGACGAGTTCCGGCAATGGCGGGACGTGGCGCCCGCCTGGCGCCCATGACCAAGCAAACTATGTGACAGCGCATCTGGCGGAAGCGGCCCAGGCCCCGATCCACGGGCTCGATCAGCTGAGCGGCGATGTCAGCGCCGCCCTCGACGATCCCGAGCCGGACCGCCTCGACCGGCCGCTCGGCGCGGCGCGGGCGCAGCTTCACGAGACCTATATTCTGGCGCAGACGCGGGAATCGGTGGTCATCGTCGATCAGCACGCCGCCCATGAGCGCATCGTCTACGAGCGCATGAAGGCTGAGCTTGCCGCCGGCGGCGTGGCCAGCCAGGTGCTGCTCATCCCGGAGATCGTCGATCTCGACGAGGAGGATATTGACCGCCTTACCGCCCGCGAGGACGAGCTCGCGGCGCTCGGCCTGGTGATCGAGCGCTTTGGCGCCGGTCAGATCATCGTCCGCGAGACGCCGGCGCTGCTCGGCAACCCGGACATCAAGGCGCTCATCCGCGACCTCGCCGACGACGCGCACCAGGACGATTCAGCCCTCGGCCTGAAGGAGCGGCTCGAAGCGCGCTGCGCCACGATCTCCTGCCACGGCAGCGTCCGCGCCGGCCGCCGCCTGACCGGCGAAGAGATGAACGCGCTGTTGCGGGATATGGAAGTCACGCCCCATTCCGGCCAATGCAACCATGGGCGCCCGACCTATGTGGAGCTGCGGCTCGCCGATATCGAGAAGTTGTTTGGCAGGAGGTGAGGGGGAGGAGAGGTTTTGTTGTGTTGAAGTCGTCGATCCAAGTCAAACAATCGTAGTGCGGGTTAGCGAAGCGTAACCCGCCGTTATAAAAATGTTTTCAGGACTCTTGAAACGGCGCAATACGCTTCGCTATTGCGCCCTACGGTTGATTGCGTCCAGCAAGTGGAGAAGGGGCTATGTTTGGGATCGTGTCCGATAGTAAATGGCAGTTGGATGGGAACATAGGTGCAGCACGCAAAAAGCGGCTTCAAGAAACGTCATTCGAGTCCATTGTTCGACAAATCATCTCGGAAGCAGAGTTGAGTTTTTTCAAACGCGAAAATAATAGACATCATCCTGGCTTCAAACGGATATGCATTACGCTGGCCATGCCTTGCAAAACGTTAGATTTGTTCCACAATGGGGCGGGCGGCTATCGAGCGCAATTTTATGACAATGTTCAACAGGGCGAGCGCGCGATATGGATGGGTTATCTGCTCCTTAATGGAAAAGCTCCAAACATTCTGTCTTGCCCAATCAAAACGTGGATGTAATTGGGAATTTATCGAAGCGTCGCTTCGCCATCCAGATGCAAAAGTATGGATTCATCAGGGTCGTTGGCTCAGGTGGAAAAAACGGGCAGACCGAAATCTCTCAGTGGACACTTGGCTTGCGAACGCAAAAACAATGCCTTTGCGAGATAAGCGGATTCCAATCTGGGCGCAGCTCACACCTAATGGCGAATGCCAGCTGGACCTCAAAGGTGGGTTCGTGGACGAAAAACTTGAATCAATCGGTAAACCACCTAAACCACATCGAAGCAAAGAGCTCTCTGACTTTGGCTATACTTAAGCGAGCAAAAGTAGGGCGCAATAGCGCAGCGTATTGCGCCGTTGAGCGGTGCGGCAGCCCGTGTTGCACATTTCCCGATCACCGTTCCCCATATGCAACTCGCTCATCCACGTCGCCACCCCAATCAGGCGGATAAAGGCCTGCGCGAACATCGCGATGAAATGAAGAATAGGGCCAGTCCCTGACCGCCCTCACGAGCCCGTGCTTCACGGGATTGATGTAGCAATAATCCAGATGCCGCTGGTAATCCTCGTCGTCCCGGACGGTGTGTTCCCAAAACCGGCGCTGCCAAATCCCCCGCTCGCCTTTCGCAATTCTGCCACGCGAGCGATATTCGGTTCGCGGCAGGGATTTGGCAAAATAGATTTTAATCAGCCGCCAGCGGAGGGAGAAATCGGTCTCGTTCTCCGGTAGCGTCCAGACCGCATGGAGATGATTGGGAAGGACTACGAGGGCGTCGATCCGAAACGGAAACCGTTGCTTGGTCTTGCGCGTCGCCTTGCGAAGGGCGTCAATATGTTCCGTCAGTAGTCTGCTGTTCCGGTCAAGCAGGTTAACCGTGAAGAACCAGGTGCCGCCGGCGATCCTCGGTCGAACATAATTGGGCATCTGGGCAAGGTAAAACGAGGTTCAGAACGGCGCAATACGCTCCGCTATTGCGCCCTACAGCGCGCTACAGCGCGTTTGTAGCGTTCTCAGAGTGCCATGCTGAGAGGCCGCCGGAGAGTTTGTCGTGGAGTCGCGTCGCCCCATGCCGCATCAGCGCCGGTGGTCATGGGTCCCCGACAAATATGCGGAGCATCGCCGCATCCGATTGCGCCGCCGAGGCCGACATAT
>CAYWBS010000489.1:0-3226 GCA_964456215.1 uncultured Hyphomicrobiaceae bacterium | reverse complement strand
TAAAGGAGGTGCTGGGCACTATCTGCTTAGGAATTGAGCCAGAGAGACCTGTTAAGCTCGGTGAAACGGATACCTGCACAAGCGATCTCTTCTATAGTCCGGTACTGAGTCCAAGTGAAGTTAGAGACAATCTTGGATTGGTCGCCCCAAATACCATTTCCTTTGGTGCAGTTTCGGATGAGATTTGGCCGCAATGGGAGGGAGATGGTGAAATGTTTGTTCGGGTAGTCATCAAATATCATGGTCCGTTTACCCGTGACCATGAAACCAGCGCTTGCTGGATTTATCACTCTGGGGTTAACCGCCTGATACCTTATGGCGGGGATGACTTTAATTACATGAAATAGCCCTTCTGAAGAGGCTGCGTCCAGGCATGGCGACAGCTCCTACATTTCACCGTCTCCCCGTCTTATGAATAGATGTAGGAGTGCGTAGGTTGGGTAGAGCGAAGCGAAACCCAACACGGGGCGGCGATGGCAATGATGGGTTTCGCTGGCGCTCAACCCATCCTACGGACTCGCTCAGCCAGCGTATAGCGCAAGTGCAAAGCGTATTGCGCCGTTGTAAGGGCCGAATGGCGCATTACGCTCACGCCAATTCGCCCTACAGCGTGTCACTCTCCTTCGTCATCACCGGGCGAAGTCTCGGTGATCCAATAGGGCTCATCGGCAAATTTCCTCGTACAAATCATCCCATGTTGGGTTCAGCTTTTCGATCAATCGGACTTTCCAGTCGCGCGACCAATGCTTGATGTTTTTCTCGCGTTGAATCGCCGCCCCGGCTGTAGCGTGGGCCTCGTAAAAAACAAGCATCTTGACATTATGGTCTTTGGTGAATCCATCCACCAGGCCTTCGCGGTGCTCGTAGACGCGCCGAACGAGATCGTTCGTCACGCCGACATAAAGCGTGCCGTGGCGATGGCTGGCGAGGATGTAGACATAAAACAAAGCCATGAGCCTGAAGAGATGCCCTCTTGGATTGCCGGGTCAAGCCCGGCAATGACGAAGGAAAATAGAGCAGGGGGCAATACGCTGAACCGGACAACAGCAGTGTTGAACCCAAACCCATCCTCATGGCACATAGGCCATAACCAACAAGCTGGCCGCGCCGACGGCCGCGGTTGACGATGGGAGGATGTGTGATGGTGATGTCGCGGCCGAGGACCGTCCGTCTGGACCCGGATGACAATGTCGTCGTCGCGCTCGATGAGATCGGCGAGGGCCAGCATGTTGCATCGGAAAGTGTCGTTGCCAGCCGTACGATTCCCGCCGGACACAAAATAGCGACGCGGCTGATCGAGTCCGGCGCAGCCGTCCGTAAGTTCGGCCAGACCATCGGCTTCGCCATGGGCGAGATCCAGCCCGGCGATCAGGTTCACATCCACAATTGCAGCTTCGCGACTTTCGAGCGCGCCTATGATCATGGCGCCGATGCCCGGCCGACCGAATTCGTGAGCGAGGCGGACCGGGCGCGGTTCATGGGTTTCCGCCGGGCGGCGGGCGGCGTCGGCACGCGCAACTATATCGGCGTGCTGTCCTCGGTGAATTGCTCGGCGACGGTGGCCAGGCACATTGCCGACGGCGTCGAGCGCAAGGGCATCCTGCGCGATTATCCGAATGTCGACGGCGTCGTCGCCCTGGTCCATGGCAGCGGCTGCGGCATGGCCGGCGACGGCGAGGGCTTCGCCCTGTTGCAACGGAGCCTCTGGGGCTATGCCCGCCATCCGAACTTCGCCGCCGTGCTGATGGTCGGGCTCGGTTGCGAAGTGAACCAGATCCCGTTCCTGCTCGATGCCTATGGCCTCACGGAGGGAGATACGTTCCAGAGCCTGGTCATGCAGGAGACCGGCGGCACCCGCAAGACCATCGAAGAAGGGATCCGCCGTATCGAGGCGCTGTTGCCCGCCGCCAACGCCCTCGAGCGTCAGCCTTTGCCGGCGAGCGAGCTGACGGTCGCGCTGCAATGCGGCGGTTCCGACGGCTATTCCGGGATCACCGCGAACCCCGCCATGGGCGCGGCCGCCGATCTTCTCGTCCGCCATGGCGGCACGGCGATCCTCTCCGAAACGCCGGAAATCTACGGCGCCGAGCATCTGCTGACGCGCCGCGCCGCCAGCGCTGAAATTGGCGAGAAGCTCATCGCCCGCATCCGCTGGTGGGAGGACTACACCAAACGCAATGGCGGCGTCATGGACAACAATCCGACGCCGGGCAACAAGGCCGGCGGCCTGACGACCATCCTGGAAAAATCGCTCGGCGCGGCCGCCAAGGGCGGCACCACCAATCTCAACGGCGTCTACAAATATGCCGAGCCGGTCGATGCCAAGGGCCTGGTGTTCATGGACAGTCCCGGTTACGACCCGTGCTCGATCACCGGGCAGGTGGCGTCCGGCGCCAACATGATCTGCTTCAGCACCGGCCGCGGCTCCGCCTTCGGTTTCAAGCCGGCGCCGTCGATCAAGCTCGCCACCAATACCGCGATGTATAAGCGCCTCATCGACGACATGGACATTAACTGCGGCGCCATTGCCGATGGCGAAAAAAGCATCGAGGACATGGGACTGGAAATCTTCGAGCGCATCCTTGCGGTCGCCGGCGGCGCGGCATCGAAATCCGAGGAACTGGACTATGGCGACAACGAGTTCGTGCCCTGGCAGATCGGCGCGGTCATGTAGGGCGATGGCAGGCGGATGACCTCGGAGAAAACCATTGCCGTGATCGGCACCGGCCTGATCGGCAGCGCCTGGGCGGTTGTCTTTGCGCGCGGCGGCTGGTCCGTCCGCCTTTACGATCCTGATGCCGCCGTACTGGACGGGGTGATGGCGAATATCGAGGCCCAGGCCGGCGCCTTGCAGGAGGCCGGGCTCGGTGCCGCCTTTGACGCGATTTCCGCAAAAATAGAGTTGTGCCCGGACATGAAGGATGCGCTTGCCGGCGCCGCCTATGTCCAGGAATGCGGTCCTGAAAAGCTCAATGTCAAACGCGCCATATTCGCCGAGCTGGACCGCCTCGCGCCCGGCGACGCCATTCTCGCCAGCTCAACGTCCGGCTTCATGGCCTCGAGCTTCACCGATCACATCGCCGCCCGCGACCGGGCCATCGTCGCCCACCCGGTCAACCCGCCGCATCTGGTGCCTCTGGTCGAACTCGCCCCGTCGCCCTGGACGGATAAAAGAGTCGTCGCGAAAACCCGGGCGATCATGGAAGAAGTCGGGCAGGAAAAGAGT
>CAYWBS010000488.1:0-3247 GCA_964456215.1 uncultured Hyphomicrobiaceae bacterium | reverse complement strand
TCGCCCGCCACCTGGAAGACGGCGCGGTGGCCGCGCTGAAGGAGGCTCGTGCGTCCTACGATATCGTGTCCGTGCCCGGCGCCCTGGAAATTCCGGTGGCGCTGGCGCTCGCGGCCGATGCCGGTCTGTTGCCGATCACGGCGCCGCGCGGGCGCTATCATGGCTGTGTGGCGCTCGGCTGTGTTATTCGCGGCGAGACAAGCCATTATGATATAGTCGCCGAACAATCCGCCGGGGGACTTATGCGGCTGGCGACGGCGTACCATATTCCTGTCGGCAATGGCATATTGACCGTCGATACGAAAGAACAGGCCCTGGCGAGAGCCCGCATGGACGGTGGAAACAAGGGCGCGGCGGCCGTGAAGGCATGCCTTGCCCTGGTTGAACTGATGAACCGGTTTCAGGCGTCGACGCCGAAGACTGGCCGATAGAAAACTCCGATGACCGAACCACCAGCCGAAAATCCGCCGAGGGCGGCCCCGCGCAGCGCCGCGAGGCTGGCCGCCGTCCAGGCGCTTTATCAGATGGACGTGGCGCAGACCGATCTCAATGAGGTGATCGGCGAATTTTGCGATCACCGGCTGAGCTCGGACATGGATGGCGCCGAATTCAACGAAATCGATCTGGTTTTCTTTCGCGACATTTTGAGCGGCATCGTCCGCGAGCAGAAGTCCATCGATCCGCTGTTGAACGATCAGCTTGCCGAAGGCTGGCGGCTGTCGCGCATTGACAGCATATTGCGGGCGATATTGCGCTCCGGGGCTTACGAACTGCAAAACCGCGCCGACATTCCGGCCAAGGTCATCATCAATGAATATGTCGATGTCGCCCACGCATTTTTCACCGAAGACGAGCCGGGGGTGGTCAATGGCATCCTCGACCAAATCGCCAAGACGACGCGCGGCCAGGAGATGGAGTAGCGGGGCCCATGGGTAAGCCGCAGGACGCAATTACGGGCGCGGACGCTCGCGGCCCGGTCCCGACGTCCGAACAGCGCCTCATTGCCGAGATTTTCGCGCCCCTCAGCGAAGGCGACGCGAGCGCGTTGGGTCTTTTGGACGACGCGGCGCTTTTAAGGGTTCCGGACGGCCAGGAGCTCGTCGTCACCAAGGACGCCCTGGTCGCGGGAACGCATTTTTTCGCCGACGATCCGCCCGCCGACGTCGGACATAAGGCGCTGGCGGTCAATCTTTCCGACCTCGCAGCGAAAGGCGCGGAACCCCGGTGCTACATGCTGGCGATTGCGCTTCGGAGTCCGTGCGATGCGGCGTGGCTTCGGGAATTTTCCGGTGGATTGCGGCGCCTGCAAGACGCGCACGGTTGCACGCTGATCGGCGGTGACACCGTTGCCACCTCCGGCCCCATTACGATTTCCATCACCGCTTTCGGCCTGGTTCCCCTGGGTGGAATGATCAAGAGAGGCGGGGCAAGTCCCGGCGATCATGTCTATGTCAGCGGAACAATCGGCGATGCCGCGCTCGGATTGATGGCCCGCCGCGACCCGGATGATTTTAAAAGCCGCGGCCTGGACGAGGCGGCCGCCGGCTCCCTCGTGTCGCGCTATCTGCGTCCGCAACCGCGCGTGGCGCTGGTGCCCATTCTCAGGAAATACGCAACGGCGTCGATCGATGTGTCCGATGGTCTGCTCGGGGATTTCGAAAAGCTCTGCGCCGTCTCGGGCGTGAGCGGCACGATTGAGGAGCGGAGAATTCCCCTCTCGGGACCCGCCCGTCAACTCCTCGACCAGGACCCCGGACTACTTGAAACGCTGGTGTGCGGCGGTGACGACTATGAAATTCTCCTGACCGTCGGCCCGGACGCGCAAGACCAATTCGAAGAGGACGTTTCCGCCCTTGACCTGCCGGTTTCGCGGATCGGGCGAATTTCGGCCGCGGGCGGCCAGACCGGCATTGCCGGCGCGGACGGCGTAATACGGCCGTTCAAACGTTCGAGCTATGATCATTTCGGCTGAGCACGCCTTCTTTCAAGGCGCCCGGATGAGACGTTTGGCGGAATTGACCGAGTATTATCAACCGGCTAGCCGCCCCCGCCCGCTCCGGATTCATAGACACAGCTCTAGTAGGCTAGTAGGTAAGTCCTGTTGCCTCACAGGAACAATTTTGGCATGTTCCCGACGGGGCTATCGGCTCAGCAGGGGGGCAATCTATCGCGGACCCGGTCCGGGCCCAGACATTTCACGCAACGTCCGAATTCAATCTCGGATCAGCAAATTTCACGTCATAGGGGACGTTAATCATGGACATGGCTATTTGGGGGATCATCGCCTGTGGGGCGTTGTCAATCGTCTATGGCATCTGGGCATCGCAATCGGTCATGGCCGCCGACGCCGGCAACCAAAGAATGCAGGAAATAGCCGGCGCCATTCAGGAAGGCGCGACCGCCTATCTGTCGCGGCAATATACGACGATAGCTATTGCCGGCGCATTCATCTTTGTCCTGGTCGCCATCCTGCTATCCATTCCGGTCGCCATAGGTTTCCTCATCGGCGCGACGCTGTCCGGCGCGGCGGGGTTCATCGGCATGCTGGTGTCGGTCAGGGCGAATGTGCGCACCACGCAGGCGTCGAGCCTGAGCCTCGCGTCGGGGTTGGCGATCGCCTTCCGGGCCGGCGCGGTGACCGGGATGCTCGTCGCCGGGCTGGCGCTTCTGGCGGTCTCGGTTTATTTCGCGGTTTTGACGGAGTTCGCGGGCTACGCGCCAAACGACCGCACGGTCATAGACGCCCTTATCGCCCTTGGATTTGGCGCCTCTCTGATCTCGATTTTCGCGCGTCTCGGCGGCGGGATCTTCACCAAGGGCGCCGATGTCGGCGCCGATCTCGTGGGCAAGGTCGAGGCCGGTATTCCCGAGGACGATCCGAGAAATCCGGCGACGATCGCCGACAATGTCGGCGATAATGTCGGCGATTGCGCCGGCATGGCCGCCGATCTTTTCGAGACCTACGCGGTGACGGTGGTCGCGACCATGGTGCTGGCGTCGATCTATTTCGCCGGCAACGCAATCGTCGAGCAGGTCATGCTTTACCCGCTGGCGATCGGCGCGGCCTGCGTCGTGACTTCGATAATCGGCACGTTCTTCGTCAGGCTCGGCGCCAACCAATCGATCATGGGCGCCCTTTACAAGGGCTTCATCGCCGCCGGCGTCCTGTCGCTCATCGCGCTCTGGCCGGTGACCAATTGGCTGATCGGCATGGATACGATCCTCAACGCCCGCGGTCTGGCCTTTA
>CAYWBS010000487.1:0-3249 GCA_964456215.1 uncultured Hyphomicrobiaceae bacterium | reverse complement strand
CGTTGACGATGAGCCTGAAATCTGTAATTTCCTTTCCTACGTTGCTGCAGATTTTGGGCTCGAGACACGCGTACTCGAAGACTGTCGGAAGCTTCTCGATACTTGCCGAGCGTTTCAGCCGGACGCCATCGTGCTGGACCTCAATATGCCGGGCACCGACGGCATCGAAGCATTACAAAGTCTGGCGGGCGCAAATTGCAGGGCGGGAATCATCCTTTGCAGTGGAACGAATGAACGGATCATCGATACCGCCGCTCGTATAGCAAAAGCTCATGGTCTCAGTCCTGTCCAGACTTTGCAGAAGCCCATCGATCTCCATGAACTGGAAGCAATTCTGAAGCAAATTCTTCCGCGAGCTACAGCGATCTCCAGTGACACTTTAAGAGCTGCCATCAACAACGAAGAGATTAACGTACACTATCAACCGAAGGTGAAACTTGCCGCCGAGGGTCAGTGGTCAGTGACAGGGGTGGAAGCGTTGGCGCGATGGTCGCACCCAAAGCACGGGCCAATCTCGCCAGATACGTTCATACCTCTTGCCGAAAAGTTTGGTTGCATTCGCGATCTGACGGACAGCGTAATTGAAAGAGCGCTGGAAGATACGGCGAATCTCCACCATGCCGGGCACCCGCTCGACATAGCCGTAAACCTCTCGCCAACACTCGCGGCGGATGCCGATTATCCGGACTGGATCGCGACACAGCTGGACGCTCACGGGCTGGCCTCCTCACATCTCATTTTAGAAATTACAGAGAGTGTGGCACTCGACGACAATGCTTCAATCATGAGCAATTTGGCGCGCTTCCGCCTCAAAGGTATGAAACTGTCACTGGACGATTTCGGCACGGGATATTCCTCGGTTGCTTCGCTCCACAAGCTACCGTTTAGCGAAATCAAAATAGACCGGTCATTCGTCCTGGAATGTGACTCCAATCCCCACGCACAGATGATCGTACGCATGATCGTTGTTACGGGATTAAAACTCGGAATGACCGTGTGTGCCGAAGGAGTAGAGACAGCAGCGGCAATGGAGTATTTGCGTTCCATCGATTGCCAGCAAATTCAAGGCTTTTTTGTCAGCAAGCCGCTCCCCTTTGAAGAATTATTGCCTTTCCTACGAGCGCATGGATCCGATGGGATCGTCCAATGTCGCGCGGAACCATTTCACGCATCCGTTGCTATTCCGATTACAAGTCGACGGGGTTATTGATGCGTGGTCAATGCAGGAAGTGAAAAGGGCCAAAGGCGGGATCAAAAAGCCTTACAGGTTCTGAAAGGAAATTGCGGTAGAAATGCGCATTCTGGTTATTGACGACGAAGACATGATCCGTTGCCTCATTCGCACGATATTGACGGATGCTGGACACGAGGTTGTCGGTGCCGCGGATGGCCGTGAAGGAATTAGGCACATCTCCCGCGAGCGTTTCGACTTGATCATTTGCGATATCCTAATGCCTGAGAAGGAAGGCAACGAAACGATCTTTGAAATTAGGAAATTGCAATCGCTTACGCCGATTTTGGCCATTTCGGGAGGCGGACGAACGCAAAACCTGAAACCTTTGGAACTATCGAGAAACCTCGGAGCAAATATGATTTTGCCTAAGCCATTTGAGCCGCAAGAGCTGATCGGCGCTGTGGAACTTATTACGACACATGCGAAAGGCAGAAGAGCAATCCATCCCTCTAACTAGGGTTTCGACCGCCTAACAAAGATATGTTGATTAAACGTTGGGCTTCTTGTGAAGCGCTAAAAAGAACGAAACGCCTCGTGAAAAGGCCGGTGCCGGCGCAAAAACGACGAGCAATAACCATGAGCACCAACTGGTTCGGAGCAGTCAGATATTCGACCGTCTAGCAAAAACCCCGAGAGGTCCTCACCGCGCCAACCAAGAGGAAGACGTAATGTTCGTCACCAGCAAAGGTCGCCCTCCCCCTCGGAATCTGATCAAACCGGGTGAGAAGCCGATTGGCCGCTATACGATGGAATTTTGGTACAGGCCGATTTGGCATGCACCGACACAGAAAATTACGGCCTATTTGTGTGAAACCCTTGATAATTCACCGGAGTCCAAGGAGGCTGGCCAAATCCAAAATTCCGCCACCGAGGTCGCTGATTTTCTGGCAATTCGTGACATGTTGTCGGTCTGTGACGTCGTTGAAAAATCGCGTGACGGCAGTATAGCGAAGGCCAGTGGCGGTATCGCGATTCCCCTACATATGTCGACCCTAACGAGGCAACAAAGCGCCAATCATTTTTGCAATCTTTTGAAGGATATCCGGCAGCCGCTAACGAAATCCCTGCTTTGGGAATTGGTCGACGTCGCCATCGAGAAAGAGCCGAAGAATCTGGCAAGAGCGGTGAATGTGCTAAGGGAACTTGGCAGAGTTGTTCTAGTAAGATTGAAAAAGCCCCAGCTCTTGTCATCCAATCAGTCTCAACTTGTCGATCTTATCCGTGCAGCCGGCATCCGTTGGATAGGCATCGACGTTGAAGATCTGGAAGGATCGGAAAAAGAGAAACTCGATTTGCTTGACCGCCTTGCCGCGTTGACCCTTGAGCGGGAAATGAATTGTTATGGGCATGGTTTTGATTCAATGAGCATGATGATTTGTGCCGCATCGATGGGATATCAGCACTTGTCTGGTACGGCAGTCTCCGAGCCACTGCCAAAACCTGCCGGATTTAAAGCGAAGGCTCTGGAGGCGATATATGGGCGAATGCTCGAAAAGAAGCCCGCTGCCAAACCAATCTGGTAGCCTCTGCCGACATCTATTCAGAACCCGCCAAATCGATTGGATAACGTGCCGAAGATCAGCCAGCAATTGTAACGGTTCAGCGAAAGTCAGGCTCTGCGTCGAGCGCCGGCTCATGAGAATTAGACTCCAGCACTTTTGTCAATTCCATGGCACGCCTTGTCGCTACAATGGCCGAGTTGATCTGTTTTGACAGTTGCTCGTCACCGCGTAGCGAGCGCTCCAAAAGTCGCAGATTGCCCAATATGATCGTCAGAAGGTTGTTGAACTCATGGGGAAGCCGATCGGTGAGGTCTCCGCTAGCGTTCATTTGTTGGTCTTCCGCAAAGCCCACTTTGTTAGCCTCCCGTCCGGTTTGATCGATCCCGGAGTTAAACGAGCAAACCATTTTTCCGAATTGGTCGAATTCCACGGCACCGGACAGCAACACATCGATCAGTAAAAAAATCGTCCGCTTCGCCATAAAACCAGAGCGCCAGGCGAAAATACTTTAGG
>CAYWBS010000486.1:0-3251 GCA_964456215.1 uncultured Hyphomicrobiaceae bacterium | reverse complement strand
CGAGAAGTTGTTCAGCAGACTGCTGGTGGTCGCCTGCTTTCTTCACAAGATGACCCTCGTCCTTAAGATCAAGAGGCGACGATCAATCCTCCCGCTTCATCCGTAATGTCAGCAAAGCTGTCCAAGAGTTAACGCAGCGGAAATTGAACCGTAATGTTCGGGGCACTACCTGCTTTCCATACACGATCTTTGCGACAGGAAGGCAAAATGTCTCACACATGTAACGCCGAATCGCCCCGCAAGCACAACCGCGCACTCTTCGCGGCGTTGCTTGCTACCAAGATGCTCACGAGTCCCCTGCTTGGCCAGATACCGGCTTACGCCGCGCAGGCCACGGCACCGGCTAAAGCATCTCTGGCTCCCAGCGGCTTTGCAGATATTATCGCCAAGGCCAGTCCGGCTGTAGTCAGCGTGCTGGTCAAAAAGAACATAGAAGTTTCATCGGCAGGCCCTGAAAAATTTCCAGACCAGATCCCTGACGGGCTGAAAAAGTTTTTTAAGCGGTTTGGAATGCCGGACGAGGGGCAAGGATCGAGAGGAGGACAGCCTCCACAAAACGGCGGCCGTCGGATGATGGGGCAGGGGTCGGGATTCTTTATTTCGGCCGATGGCTATATCGTGACCAACAACCACGTCGTATCCGCCAGCGACGACATCGAAGTGCGGATGACGTCGGGTAACGTGCTAAAAGCCAAACTTGTCGGCACCGATCCCAAGACCGATCTGGCCGTATTGAAAGCGGAAGGCCACAACTTCCCGTACGTTGCGTTCGGCGGTAGCGACGGAACGCGTGTCGGCGATTGGGTGGTAGTTGTAGGCAGCCCCTTCGGACTTGCCGGAACGACGACGGCTGGCATAGTTTCTGCGCGTGGTCGCGATATTGGTTCAGGCCCCTACGATGACTTTATTCAGATCGACGCACCGATCAACCAGGGCAACTCAGGCGGCCCGACATTCAATGACCGCGGCCAGGTCATCGGCGTAAACACGGCGATATATTCGCCGTCCGGCGGCAGCGTCGGTATCGGTTTTGCGATCCCCGCGAACATTGCGAAAGAGGTCGTCGCCAAACTGATTGCGGATGGTGTCGTTCACCGCGGTTGGCTCGGCGTGTCCATTCAGCCGGTGTCGGATGACATCGCGGCGTCGCTCGGCCTGACAACCACCCAAGGCTCATTAATAGCGTCGGTGAGCGACGGCAGCCCCGCGGCTCGGGCCGGGCTGAAGAGCGGCGACATTGTCATGGATGTCGATGGAACATCAATTAAATCGCCGCGCGATCTGAGCCGGATCATCGCCGGGAAAGGCCCGACACGTACCGTGGCGCTGAAACTTTGGCGTGACGGAAACACAATGACCTTGAAAGTATCTCTCAAGGAGCAGCCGAACCAGAAAGTCGCCATGGCCAAAACCAACAAGGCGCCAGGCAAGGCGCAGCTTGGGCTAATGCTCCAGAATACCGATAAGGGCGTCGTCATCGCGCAGGTCGTGCCTGGCAGCATCGCCGAAGAAAAGGGTCTGGCCAGCGGAGACACGATCGAGCAGGTCGCCGGCAAAAATGTAAGAACGGCCGACGATGTGCGTCAGGCGGTGGCCGAAGCGACCAAAAAAGGCAAGGATCGTATCCTTCTGCTCGTCAGCGGGACGAATGGCAAGCGTTTCGTCGCCTTGAAGTTCGGCCGGTCGATGGGCTGAAGAGATTAGCTTGAAAATGCGCGCCGGGCTGAAGTCCGTTCCCGACTTCGGTCCGGCGCAAATTTGTGGCGCACGCGCCCTTCGTGGACTGTCACCGCCTTTCGAGGTTGGGCATGATAACGATTGCGTAACGGCGCTATTTCGTTCATTTGCTGGCGTCGAACGCCAACGTCGCATCTGAGACTCTCGCCCACGACAGGCCCAGGCGACGTCCTGCAGAAGCCTTCGGAATAAAACTCTTGAGATGACTGGGTCCAAGATGAGTAGCCCTCCGACCGAAAATGAGAATCTTGTACGCGTTGTCCGGCAAACGCTTCAGCAACATTGGAAGGCGTTCCTGGTGCAAGGCATTTTGTTGGCCCTCCTGGGCGCCATGGCGGTCGCCATTCCAAATGTTGCGTCTGTCGCGGTGGACGTATTCGTCGGCTGGTTGCTGGTTATTGTTGGTCTGGCCCGGATCGTGTCGTTGGGCACTGTTACAGACGCCCCGGGCTACCGGGTTTCACTGCTGTTGGGACTACTGACCACAGCCCTCGGAGCCTTATTGGCAATTTGGCCTGCGCAGGGCGTGGTTACGCTGACCATGGCTCTTGTCGCCTATTTGATTGCACACGGCGTCGGTAGCATCCTGCTCTCCCTATCTCTGGGTTCGGAAGTAAAAGGCTGGGGGTGGATATTGTTCGGCGGGCTCATTGATTTTGTCCTTGCCGCGATCATTCTATCGGGCTGGCCGCGGTCCACGGCTTGGGTTCTCGGACTACTTGTCGGACTTAATCTTCTGCTAACCGGCCTCAGATTGATTGCCGCAGCGCTCGGCGCACGAGCGGAAGAGAAGATGCAGGCCTAGGTCATGGTTGTGATCGAAAACCTATCGAGCGGAGACCTCCATTGGAAGTAACCGACGAAAAAATCGTCCTCGTGCTACAAGGCGGCGGCGCCCTCGGGGCATACCAGGCCGGCGCTTACGAGGCATTGAGTGAGGAAGGCTACCAGCTTGACTGGATCGCCGGAATCTCGATAGGCGCCATCAATGCCGCCATCATAGCGGGAAACGAGCCGGTGAACCGGGTTGCGCGTCTTCGGGCGTTCTGGGAAGAGGTTTCCTCGGGCTTGCGAGGGACCGGCTATTTTGAAGGCGAATTCGGTCGCATGTTTTTTAATGAAGCCAGCGCAGGTTTCGCCGCGGCGTTAGGCATACCCGGGTTCTTTCAACCGAGATTTCCGCCACCGTTTTTCCATGCGCCTGGCGCGCCGGAAGCATTGAGCTACTACACTACCACACCACTACGCAGCACCTTATGCGACTTGGTCGACTTCGATTTTCTCAACTCCGGCGGGCCGCGTCTGAGTCTTGGAACTGTGAACATTACCTCCGGAAATTTTGTCTATTTCGACACACAAAATCTCAAGCTTGCACCTGAACACGTGATGGCCAGCGGTGCCTTACCGCCCGGATTTCCTCCCATTACGATTGACGGGGAAGCGTATTGGGACGGAGGCCTCGTCTCCAACACCCCATTGCAATATGTCCTCGATGATGGTGGCCCACGAGAAGA
>CAYWBS010000485.1:0-3256 GCA_964456215.1 uncultured Hyphomicrobiaceae bacterium | reverse complement strand
TCCCACCAACTGGACCATAGGGCAGTAAGAGAACGGCATCAGGGCGCTATGACTTTAATCTTAACGGTGTTCAATAGTTCGACTGGCCTGGCGATCAAAGTGTTGCGCGCGTACTAATTTGGAGAGCCAAACAATACTGGGCTTCTCCTTGGTTTGCGGTGGAGCGGCGTAGGAAGCAAAAGACACGAGCTCGGTCGTAGTTTCACCAACGAGCAGCCAACCGCGCAGTTTCTGAGGTCGCGACGCTAAACGACGATGTCCGTTATTGTGGGAAGAGCTGACTCAGCGCGGACGTCGGGCTTCCGGCCGAGTCTGACCCAAAGCCGTCATGCCGTCTGACGGTCCAGCGGAGCCCGACCGGCGCCGCCACGCTCTTATTCGCGTCTGCCGCAGGGCGACCTTCAGCACGAGCCCGTCGCACGTTACTAGGCCGTTGCCCGATGCGAAGCGCTTCGCGTGCCGGTTTCCCGAAAGAGGCAACAGGCATTGCGCCCGCCTATCTTGGCCGCGTACATGGCTGTATCTGCCCGCGCGAGCAATGCCTCGGCTTCCTCTGCGTCGTCCGGGTACAGCGCGATTCCGATGCTACATGTGACGCTTAACCGATACCCGTCGATGAGAGTCACCGTGGTTAGACCGTCCAAGATGCGCGCGCCTGTAGATCTTGCGTCTTCGCAGTCGGCGACGCCGCTCAACACCACAACGAATTCATCGCCCCCAAGGCGGCTTACGGTGTCGCAATCACGCGAGCATTGGCGAAGACGCAGCGCCACCGCCTGGAGCAGCTTGTCGCCTACGGCATGGCCCAGCTGGTCATTGATCTTCTTGAAGCCGTCGAGATCGAGGTAGAGTAGAGCGATTTTGCCCTTATGCCGCTCGGCCAATGCGAGAGCCTGGCTGATACGATCATTGAGCAGAATACGGTTCGGCAAGCCGGTCAAATGGTCGTGTTGTGCCCAATGATACAGCCGGTCCGTCAGTTCGCGCGCAGCGCTCACATCACGAAACACCTTTACAGCACCTACGATTTTTCCGTCCCTGCCGTGAATAGGAGTGGCCGTGTCTTCAATTGGCGTCTCGGTCCCTTCCCGACTTACCAGAAGCACATTTTCGGGAAGATGAACCGTCCTTCCCTGCTCCACGGCCACGTGCATGCGGCTGGCGATGGGCTCGCGGGTGTCGGCATCAATTATCTTGAATACCTCGGAGAACGGCAGGCCCGTAGCCTCGCTTGAGGTCCAACCGGTGAGCAAGGATGCGGCATGGTTGATGAAGGTTATCCTGCTGGAAACGTCAACCGAAATCACAGCTTCGCCGATCGAGCTGAGTGTGATCTGCGCCCGTTCTTTCTCTACAAACAGCTCTTCTTCGGCAATACGGCGTTTCCGGTTGTCGCGAATGGCGCCAGCGCTAGCGAAGGTAATGATTGCCAAGCCGATGGCAGTGCCGCACAGAAGCATCCACTGGGTGAGCGCAAAGCTGCCCTGCGCCCGCTTCAGTCGTTGCTCAAGAAGCATCAGCTCGTGCGATCTCAGCAGACCCAATACCTCGGCAAGGGCTGTCGTGCTCCGTTCCTCGCCACCATCTGTGGATGACAATTCGGAAGCATGGGCATTCCCGCGGAGGGCGATAAACTGATTCGCCGCACGAACGCTCTCGGCCACACTCCGCTCGAGCTCTGGCATGATTGCCTGCTGCCGAGGATTGTCGCGTGTAAGTTGCCTGACTTGAGATTGATCCAGCAGCGCTTCGTCGGCCGCTACCCTGGCCGCCGCAATAAGCCGCGGATTGCCGGTCAACGCATACCCGCGACTGGCGGCCTTCATGCGCGCAACGGCAGAGTGCAAGCCGTCGAGCTTGGATAAGACCCGGTAAGTGTGATTGACCATCGCGGTGCTGTCTCTCGACGCGATGATTGTGCGGTTTGCCAACGAGCCGGCCAGCAGCAAGATGACGGCGGCTGAGATCGCCGCTATCTCGATCTTGTACTTTGCAAGGCGTTCAAATCGCATTGGGCGATCACAATGTTCCGTGAGCGTACCGCGTTAACAGCAGAGTGCTAAAGGATTGCTCAAACGGCGCGGGATGTGGAACAACCTTGGCTTTGAATGCCTGTTAACGATAAATAATCGTTAGCTGTCCAGCCTGCGGCTACCCGCTTACGTGACGCGCGGCGAAATCTATCGTCCCCATATGGAATTCTTCACTGAATAGATGCCGCCCGATGAAGGTACGAGCACCGCTCCACTTATGGGCGCATTTTACCCTCACTGGTATGCCCCCTCTACAAAACCGGAGACCGCTACCGTGCAACCTCACGCGCCGAGTGACACGCTGAGCAAGGTGCCCGAAGTCACGTTTGGGTTTTGGGTCATCAAGGTGCTGGCCACGACCCTCGGTGAGACGGGCGGCGACACGGTCACCATGACACTTGGGTGGGGCTATCTCACAGGCACGGCAATTTTTCTTGCCATCCTGGTCGCGCTGGTAGCTGCGCAGATCATCGCGAGGAAATTTCATCCTTTTCTATACTGGGCGACGATCATTGCCTCGACCACCTTCGGCACCACGATGGCCGACTTCGCAGACCGGTCGCTCGGGATCGGCTATACCGGCGGGTCAGCAATCTTGTTGGCGTGTCTCGTGGCTGTGTTGGCGCTCTGGCATTGGTCGGAAGGAACCGTCTCTGTAAACACCGTGAGCACGCCCAAAGTGGAAGCCTACTATTGGGCCGCAATCACCTTTTCACAGACGCTCGGCACTGCGCTCGGAGATTGGATCGCAGATACCGGGGGTTTGGGCTACGAGGGTGGTGCTCTAATTTTCGCGGCCGGCCTCGCCGTACTCACCGCGCTCTACTTCTGGACCAACGTTTCCAGCGTTGGCTTGTTCTGGGCGGCTTTTATTTTAACCCGACCGCTCGGTGCGACGGTCGGCGATTTCCTCGATAAGCCAGTGGACCACGGTGGCCTCGCGCTCAGCCGACCGATTGCTTCTGCGGTGCTGACCGCACTCATCGCAATATTGGTCCTCGTTCTGCCGCAGCGAGCTGGCCGCCATCCCCGCGCGGAAACCCTAGAAAAAAGTTGAAAACGAGGCCACTGGCGCGACCGCATTTGGCCCTTTTTGCCCGTTCGCCTCACCACACCAAATCAGCTGTGCCAGGGGACAAGCGGACCACCCGCGGACATCCATCGGACAGAAGAGATTGACCCAGAGCGGTCATCGCCGCGGCGCGATCCCACTGCATTGCAGC
>CAYWBS010000484.1:0-3266 GCA_964456215.1 uncultured Hyphomicrobiaceae bacterium | reverse complement strand
TAAGGTAGTCACGGTTCAGTACGTTCTGGCGATACAGAATTCCACAACCTCCAATAAGGCGGTCTTATGCTCTGTATCTGGAAAAATGGCCAGAGCGTCACAGGAAATCGCGCCGTAATGGCGGGCGCGCTCGATCGTGTCGTCGATCGCACCATGCCTATGCATGAGTTCGATCGCGTCCTTGAGATCACTTTCCCTGTGCTCTCCATTCTGCAGGGTTCGCCGCCAGAACCGGCGTTCTTTGTCGGTGCCGCGCCGGTACGCCAGGACGACCGGCAGCGTGATCTTACCTTCTCGAAAATCGTCGCCGACGGATTTGCCCAAATCCCCCTGCTGGCCATTGTAATCCAGCGCATCATCGACGAGCTGGAAGGCGAGGCCAAGATTCTTTCCGTAAGATCTCAAGGCGGCCTGCTCGGCGCTTGGGCGCTCCGCGATAACGGCTCCAACTTCTGCAGCGGCTGAAAATAGCGCTGCGGTTTTTGCGCCGATGATGGCGAGATATTCGTCTTCAGTTGTTGCCATATTCTTTGTGGCTGCGAGCTGCATCACCTCGCCTTCGGCAATAACCGCGGCCGCATTGGAAAGAATGCGTAGCGCCTTCAGAGAGCCGACCTCGACCATCATCTTAAAGGCTTGGCCGAGCAAATAATCTCCGACGAGAACACTCGCCTCGTTGCCCCAAAGCATTCTTGCGGTCTTTTGTCCGCGTCGTAGTTCGCTTGAATCAACAACGTCGTCGTGAAGAAGAGTTGCCGTATGCATGAATTCGACGCTTGCAGCGAGTTGGATATGGCCAAAGCCGCGATAATTGCTCATCTGGGCGGCGGCAATCGTCAGCATCGGCCGGACGCGTTTGCCGCCGGACTCGATCAGGTGGCGCGCCAGTTGCGGGATCATCTCGACGTCGGACTTGGCTTTGTCCAGGATAATGCGGTTCACGGACGCCATATCGTCTTCGACGAGTTTTCGAAGACGAGTAATGCCTGCTTTTGCCTTCGTCGAACTCTGTAGTGGTATGACAACTCCCAAAAGAGCTTCCCCTTCCTTCAGCATTGCTCAATCACTAGAGGTTACGCATTGTGCTCTAGTTCGGGGCGAGCTACAACGCCGCACACCAATTGTAGTCCGCTATCTTCGCCCGATGACAGGATCAAATAACAATGAACCCCGCAAGGCCCCGTAAACCAGGCATGATGGTTTGGCGAGCAACAGAAGTGGAACATAACATTTGAACGAGCTGTTGCGCACGAACAATCAGGTTTTGTTAAGCTACGTCAAGGCGCTTTTTGGCGAGGCCGGGATCGATCATACCATCCTCGACACACATATGAGCATCGTCGAGGGCTCGCTGGGCATTTTGCCGCAGCGCGTTCTGGTGAGCGATGAGGATTTTGCGAGAGCGCAACGTGTCCTCCGCGACGCAGGGGTGGATTTCGGCGGAGCGAATGAGTGATTCCATGGCGACATCCATTGTAAATACCGGGACGGTCCGTACGACGGATGACGCTTTTCTTGGTGGCCGGCTGCACATTTTACAGCCGGCCAAGGGACTTAGGGCCGGTATCGATCCGATTTTCCTCGCCGCCGCGACACCCGCCAAGGCAGGCGATCGGGTTCTCGAGGCCGGAGTCGGCGCCGCGGTTGCCTGTCTTTGCTTGGCAGTCCGCTTTGAAAATCTCGACATAACCGGGGTGGAGCTGCAGGCGGGGCTTTGTGAATTGGCGAAAATGAATGTTCGGAGAAACGGGCTTGAGAATTCCGTTCGAATTATGAGAGGTGATATCGCCGCCTCCGCCCAATCGTGGTATGCGGCCGGACTTTTACCGGAAAGTTTTGATCACGTGATTGCAAATCCACCTTTTTATGATACGCACAAAACCCGCAGGGCGCACGATCCGGTCAAGGATTGCGCTCATTCCTGCGACGGCGGCGGTTTGGAGCAATGGCTTCGGTTCATGGTCCGCTTTGCGCGTCCGAGAGCGCGTCTGACTCTCATCCACAGATCCGAGTCCGTGCCCGAACTCCTTGATTTGCTTCGAAACCGGATCGGAGATATGGAGCTCTTTCCGCTTTATCCGACAAGCGGCAGCCCTGCCTCCCGAATTATACTTTCCGGTCTTAAGGGAAGCCGTGGCCCTCTGAAAATTCATCGCGGCCTTGTTCTGCACAATTCAAATGGGGACTATACGGAACACGCCTGCCGAATATTAAGGGACGCCGAAGCGCTTGACCTCCCATGAATGTTTCGTGCGCCGCTGTGAAAATCGTGAGGGCGACGATGCCAAAACCGGCGGGCGGACTTGCCGGACGGTGATGGCGAACATAACTAGCTGGCATGACAATGAACGAGTCGAAAGCAATCGCCGACCGGCAAAGTGATGGCGAGAGGCATTGGTTGAAGCCCTGGACCTGGCGGCGGTCATATCCCGTCGTACCGGTTCTTCGTTTTATGGGCGCGATAGGTATCGTCATGCCGCTCCGGCCGGGACTTACGCTTGCCGCGACGGCGTCGGCTATTGAGCGGGCGTTTTCGCTGAGACGGGCGAAAGCCGTGGCCGTGCAAATCAATTCGCCAGGCGGCTCTCCGGTCCAGTCGATGCTGATCTACAAGCGAATTCGCGCGCTCTCCGAGGAAAAGCGGCTGCCGGTATATGTGTTTGCGGAGGATATCGCGGCGTCCGGAGGTTATTTGCTGGCCCTCGCCGGCGATGAGATCTATGCCGATCCGAGCTCGATTATCGGATCGATCGGCGTCATTTCCGCGGGATTCGGACTTGATAAGTTTATCAAGCGCTATGACATCGACCGGCGCGTCCACACGGCGGGCGAGAAAAAAATGACTCTCGATCCTTTTGCGCCCGAAAAGGAGGAGGACGTGGCGCGGATCAAGACCATTCAGAAGGACATTCACAAGACCTTCATCGATCTTGTCAAGGAACGGCGGGGGGCCAAGATCAACACGGCCGGCGAGGCGCTGTTCACGGGCGAATTCTGGAGCGGTGTGAAAGCGGTCGAGCTCGGCCTCATCGACGGGCTTGCAGATGTCCGCGGCAAAATGCGGGAGCTTTATGGAGACAAGGTGCGTTTGAGGCTGATTGCGCCGAGCCGCTCGATCTGGCGCCGTTTACGGATACCCGGTTCTTCCGGGGAGTGGGAACGCGAGCCGTTTGCGCGGGAAAGTTTCGCCAACGAAATCATATCTGCGATCGAGGCGCGGGCGCTATGGTCGCGCTATGGCTTGTAGGCGGCTGTTTTCGACAGCT
>CAYWBS010000483.1:0-3271 GCA_964456215.1 uncultured Hyphomicrobiaceae bacterium | reverse complement strand
TATTTCAATGAGGGCAACAACAAGCAATTGCAGTCAGTGCCTTTCCTTGCGCGGATGGCGGCGGAGTCCGGACATATGACAATCGGCCTTGGCGTCCTGCTCCTCAATCTGCATAGTCCCGTCTATACCGCCGAGACGGTAGCGACGCTGGATATCATCGCCGGCGGGAACTTTATCTTCGGCGTCGGGCTTGGCTACCGGGACGTCGAGTTTGACGCCTTCAACGTGCCGAAGGGCGAGCGCGTCAAGCGCTTCGAGGAGTATTTGGAGCTCGTCCAGCGGCTGTGGACCGAAGACTCCGTCACCTATGAGGGGCCGACCTGCCGCCTCGACAACGTGCGGATGAACATCCGCCCAGTGCAAAAGCCGCGTCCGCCGATCTGGATCGCCGCCAACAATGAACGCGCCATCCGGCGCGCGGCGCGCATGGCGGATGCCTGGTTCATCAATCCGCATTCCACCGTCGAGACCATCCGCAAGCACATCGAGATTTACAATGACGAGTTGAAAGCGGTGGGCAAGCCGCCGGCAAAGGAACTTCCGGCAATCAAGGAGATGTTCTGCGCCCGCGACCGCAAAACGGCAATTGAAATGGCTGGACCCTATCTCCTCGGCAAATATCAGGATTACGCAAGGTGGGGACAGGACAAGGTCATGCCCGCTGACGAATCTTTCGATCAGCCGCCTGAAGAACTGATGAAGGACCGTTTCGTGCTCGGCTCTCCCGAGGAGTGCTACGAACAGCTCAAGCCCTATTGGCAGGAACTCGGCGTCAATCACCTGGTCATTCGCACCCACTGGTCCGGCATGCCGCTGTCGTCGGCGCTGGCGAGCATGCGCCTCATTTCCAAGGAGCTGCTGCCGGAGTTGAAAAAGATTTGAACGGGGACCCGAGCCGGTGAAGCCGCACAGCAATCTCCGCATCAACGATAAGAGGCTCTGGGAGAGCCTGATGGAAATGGCGCGGATCGGCGCTACCGAGAAGGGCGGCGTCTGCCGGTTGACGCTTACGGATCTCGACAAGGCGGGCCGCGATCTTTTCGTCGCCTGGTGCAGGGATGCGGGAGCGGAGATTACGATCGACAGGATGGGCAATATTTTCGCGCGCCGCGAGGGCAGTGGCGAAAAACTTCCGCCGGTCCTGGTCGGCAGCCATTTGGACAGCCAGCCGACCGGCGGCAAATTCGATGGCGCGCTCGGCGTTTTGGCTGCCCTCGAAATCATCAGGACCCTGAACGACCTCGACATCCAAACCCGCCATCCCATCGAAGTGGCGATGTGGACCAATGAGGAAGGATCTCGCTTCGCTCCGGCGATGATCGCCTCCGGCGTCTTTGCCGGCGCCTTCTTGCTGGAGGAAGGTCTTCGCTGCCGGGACCCGGAAGGAAAAACGATCGGCGGGGAGCTCAAGCGAATCGGTTATGCAGGTGAGGCGGCTGTCGGCGGACGGCAAATCGAAGCCTTTTTCGAGCTTCATATCGAGCAGGGACCGATCCTTGAAGATGAAGAGATTGATATCGGCGTCGTCACCGGGGCGCAGGGCCAGCGCTGGTATGAAATCGAACTGACAGGCCTCGAATCCCATTCCGGCACGACCCCCATGGCGGGCAGAAAAGATGCGCTGCTCGGCGCCGCGCGGATAATCGAGCTCGTCAACAAGACGGGTCTCGACACGCAGCCGGGGGGCTGCGCCACGGTCGGCATGATCGACGTTCGGCCGAACTCCCGGAATGTCATACCCGGATACGTCTTCTTAACGGTCGATTTTCGTCATCCGGAAGATGAACGCCTGGCGGAGATGGACCTTAAACTGCGGCAGGGCGTCGAGCGGATTGCCGCTGAGGGAGGCCTTGACGCCAAGCTCACGCAAATCTTCTATTATCCGCCGCTCGAATTCGATGAGTCGTGCTGCGCGGCCATACGCAGCGCCGCGGAGCGGCTCGGCTATAGCCACCGCGACATTACATCAGGCGCCGGTCACGATGCCTGCCATCTCGCCCGGATCACACCGACGGCGATGGTATTCGTTCCCTGTGTCGACGGCATCAGCCATAACGAGAGCGAGGACTGCAAGCCGGAATGGGTGAGGGCCGGGGCGGAAGTCCTGATGCATGCCGTTCTGGAAAAGGCCGGGATCGCTGGCCCTGGGTCGGCGTGACTAAGAAGCAAATTGGAAGCTCTATGAGGATCAGATGACGCCGTCGAACGATAGGACAAGCGATTGGACGGAAATCCTCAAGCGTCAGGGCGTACCTGATGAAAAGTTAGAGGCCGCGAAACGCGGGGCGCTACGCATGGGTGAGGCGGCGTCGGGCCTGCTCTTCGATCCGCGGGATGCGATCGGCCCTGACGCATTCTCCAAATTTCTGTCGGAGCTTGGAAAGGCGGAGCCGTGAGTAAAGGCGGGGCGGCGGGCTTCACGGTTGAAGAGAGCGGCGCGGCGATAAAATCCCGCGAAATCGGGATCAAAGAGCTCGCCGAAGCCCGCCTCACCGCGCTTGATACGATCGGCCGGAAGCTGAACGCCGTCGCCCGTCTGCAAACCGACGATGTTCTCGCCGCCGCTGGTGAAGCGGACGAAAACCGTGGCGGCAATCGCGCCAAGGGGAGCTTGTATGGCGTCTCACTCGCTCATAAGGATATCTATGCGCGCAAGGGCTGGCTTCTCGAAGCCGGGTCCCGACTGATGGCGGGTCATGTCGCGGAGCGGACGTCATTTGCCTGCGCGCAATTGGACAAGGCCGGCGCACTTGACCTCGGCCGCCTGAACACCGTCGAGTTCGCGCTGGGCACGACCGGACATAATTCGATTACCGGCAATGTGCGCAATCCCTGGAATCCGGACCATATCACCGGCGGCTCCTCCAACGGTTCGGCCGCCGCCGTCGCGGCCGGGCTGGTGCCGGCGGCGCTCGGCTCCGATACCGGTGGATCCGTCCGGCTGCCCGCGGCCGCTTGCGGTCTGGTCGGACTGAAGCCGACATTCGGTCTTGTCGGCCGGAGTGGCGTGGTGCCGCTTTCCCACAGCCTGGATACGGTCGGCCCGCTCACGCGCACGGTCCGTGATGCCGCTCTCATCTTGCAGGCGATAGCAGGATATGATCCGGATGACGCCGCTTCGGTCGCGATCACCGTGCCAGACTATTTGCATGGGATCGAGGACGGCGCCGCCGGCTTGAGGATCGGCGTTCCGGAGAATTATTTCTTCGAGACGGCCGATGCCGAGATCGGCGACCGCCTGAATGACGTGCAGGTGCTTTATCAAAAACTA
>CAYWBS010000482.1:0-3277 GCA_964456215.1 uncultured Hyphomicrobiaceae bacterium | reverse complement strand
GCCAGCCTCCCGCCAAGGTCAATGCGCATCCGTTGTTAAAAAAGGCGACCTTGCTGTCCGCCACTCGAATGCCCTCCGTCGTTGTCTTTCGGTTTGGGTTTTGCAACCGGGTTTCGGTCCTTGGCGGAAACCGGCGAGTGCGGCGAAATTGTTGATGCACGTGGAGAGGTATTCACGTCAGTCACCTCGGCCGCCACACGTCCATCAACGAAATCTATCTGCAGACCATCGCCCGCATGAACAGCCGCAGCTCTTCGGATCGTCGTGCCGTCGGGGGATCTCACCAACGCAAACCCACGTGACAAAACCTGACGGTAGCTCAGCGAGGAGAGAAGCTTGGCGTGGCCGTCGAGAACGCGGCGCTGTCCCCGCACGCTGTTGGCAAGCGCACGACGCGCACGCTGCCTCAAATTGTCAAGCGCCTGTTCATTGACGGAGATTTTATTGGCTATTCCGGTTCGCGATAACCGTTCAGCAAAACGGTTATAGGTCATTCTCCTATATTGAACGTTCTGCTTTGAGGCTAAACCGGCACGCTCGGCGACGGCATCGAAACGCTGCCTGCGCAGCAAAACAAAGCCTTTCAAATTCGGCATGCCGCGTACAAGCGTCGTCAAGGCAATGCGGAGGTTTGCAATTTCCCTATTGATGGCGGTGCCGAGCCGTTCCGCCGTCAGGTCGAACTTTTGTCTCGGCAGTGCAAGGACGGACCCGAATTGCGGGAGCGCGCGGGAGAGCGCCGTCAGATAGGACCGTCTCCCCTCGAGCGCGCGCCGGGTGCCAAGGCTGAGGCGATGTGAATATTCTGCCGTCCGCTCGATGAGATCCGATCTCATCGGAACCGCCCATTCAGCGGCTTTTGTCGGCGTCGGCGCCCGTGCGTCGGCAGCGAGATCGATCAGCGTCCAGTCGGTCTCGTGCCCGACGGCCGATATCACGGGAATGGCGCTTGCAGCGACCGCGCGCACGACGATTTCCTCATTAAACCCCCAAAGATCCTCAAGGCTGCCGCCACCGCGCGCAACGATCAACAGATCCGGACGGGGCAGCATGCCCTGGGCGTCCAAGCCGTTAAATCCCCGAATGGCGGCCGCGACCTCCTGAGCGCAGTTTTCGCCCTGAACGCGTACCGGCCAGACCAAGATATGCGACGGAAACCGCTCGTCGAAACCATGCAGCATATCGCGAATAACGGCGCCCGAAGGAGACGTGACAATGCCGATAACCCGCGGCAGAAAGGGGGGGGCTTTTTTCCGCGCTTCGTCGAATAGACCTTCCGCGGCCAGCTTTTTCTTTCGCTCTTCCAAGAGCGCCATGAGCGCGCCGATTCCGGCAGGTTCCATCCAATCGATGACAATCTGATATTTGCTTTGTCCCGGAAAGGTGGTGAGACGTCCGGTAACGATGACCTCAAGTCCCTGCTCAGGCTCGATCTTGAGCCGGCCCGCCTGGCCGCGCCAGATTACGCCGGCAAGGACGGCCTTTTCATCCTTGAGATCGAGATAGATATGACCCGAGGCGGGCCGGGATATCCGGCCCAATTCGCCGCGTACACGGACATAGGAGAACGTCTCCTCCACGCACTTCTTCAATGCGAAGGAGAGTACCGAATATTCCGCAATATTGGATCCGCCTGCGGCGGGCTCATCGAGAATTTCTGCCATCGTTTCAAATCGAATAGTTATTTCTCGCGTTGGCGAATGGATGTTACTTAACAGCTTGGTGCGAGATCCGCAGCATCGCAGATTGCAATTATGATCGAGGTAGCATAACTCACATGATGGCAGGCGCGTTGATGTATAACACGCGGCCAGCCCGGCAATGCCCTAACAAAGCGGGGAGGCAAAGCCCATGAATGTCTTACTTATCGGATCCGGCGGACGCGAGCATGCACTTGCCTGGTCGATCTCCGCAAGTCCGCTTCTCGGAAAGCTTTATTGCGCGCCCGGCAATGGCGGAATCGCCGAAGTCGCCGAATGCGTTGATATTGCCGTTTCCGATCATGATGCGGTCGCTGCATTCTGCCGCACGCAATCCATCGATCTCGTGGTGGTCGGACCGGAAGCCCCGCTTGCTGCCGGCATCGCCGATGACCTCATAACGCAAGGATTTAAGGTATTCGGTCCTACCAAAGCCGCGGCGCAACTCGAAGCTTCCAAGAGTTTTACGAAAAATCTCTGCGCCGAGTATGGCATTGCGACCGCCGGGTTTCGCCAGTTCACGGATCGCGCCGCCGCACTTTCATACCTTGCGTCCCAGGCCGTGCCCGTTGTCGTCAAAGCCGATGGCATTGCCGCCGGAAAGGGTGTCGTTATCGCGGAAAGCATCGAGGAAGGCGAGGCGGCGGTCAATGCCTGCTTCGACGGTGCATTCGGCGAGGCCGGCGCCAAAGTGGTGATTGAAGAATGTCTGGCGGGGGAGGAAGCTAGCTTTTTCGCACTTATTGACGGCGAAACCGCACTGCCTCTCACGACGGCCCAGGATCACAAACGCGCCCTTGACGGCGACCAGGGACCTAACACCGGCGGCATGGGCGCCTATTCTCCGGCGCCCATAATGACTGAAGAAATGTGCCGGCGGACCATGGACGAGATAGTCCGGCCGACTCTCCGCGCCATGTCTGAACGCGGCACGCCATACCAGGGAGTGCTCTATGCGGGACTGATGTTGACGCAGGAAGGCCCGCAACTGATCGAATACAATGTCAGGTTCGGAGATCCGGAATGTCAGGTTCTTATGATGCGGCTCAAGTCAGACCTTCTCCCCGCGCTTGTGGCGACGGTCGACGGTGTTCTTGACCGCTTCGACCTTCGCTGGCACGACGAAACCGCGTTGACCGTGGTGATGGCGAGCAAGGGGTATCCGGGCTCTTATGTAAAGGGTTCGGTCATCAAGGGCGTCACCGAGGCCGCCGAAAACCCCAACGTTGAGATATTCCATGCCGGAACGGCGCGGCGTGGCAATGACCTGATTGCGACCGGCGGACGCGTTCTAAACGTCACCGCGCGTGGCGCGACCGTCAAGGAAGCCAACCGGCGCGCTTACGAGGCGATTGCCAAAATCAATTGGCCTGAGGGCTTTTTCCGCACCGATATCGGCTGGCGGGCCATCGCACGGGCGGAAAAGGCCGCATGAGTCACGACGTTAATTATTTGGATCAGTATCCGGCCTCGCCGGGTTGTATTTCGAGGGGATCGTCTCCTGTCTTTTTTCCGCCCAGGAAATCCTTCAATGGCATATCTGCAATTTCTTGCTCTCCTCCAATCAGGACTGATTG
>CAYWBS010000481.1:0-3281 GCA_964456215.1 uncultured Hyphomicrobiaceae bacterium | reverse complement strand
GCCGCCCGGCTCGCGCGCCTTGACGGCACGCAGGTCGCCCGGCGGGAACGAGAACTCCAGTTCGTTTTCCAAATCGTCCAGACGGATGCGACCATCGATAAGCGTCGAATTACCGTCGCCGTATTCGACATAGCTCAATGTCGGCGTGAATTCGTCCTCATATTCTCCGATTATTTCATCAAGCAGATCCTCTAGCGTGACTAATCCGTCAGTCCCGCCGAACTCGTCTATCACCACTGCCATCTGTTGCCGGTTCTCCTTGAACTTCTGGAGCAGCAGGCCCGCCATCTTTGCCCCCGGCACGACATAGGGCGGAAGCATGATCTCGGACACGGGCCGGCTCAGAGACATTGTGGTGGCGTCACCGCTGAGGCTATCGAGCAGCTCCTTGATTGGCAGCATACCAACAAAGGGTCGATATTCCCATCATAGACTGGGTAGCGCGTGTGCTTGTTTTTGCGAAAGATCGAAAGTGCGCCAGCAACAGTGGTATCTTTGGGGATGCCGACAATGCTCGTCCGCGGAGTCATCACTTCTCGCACGCGCTGCTCGTCAAGCTCAGATACGCCGCGGATCATCCTGGTCTCGTCTGGATTCAGGATGCCTTCTTTTTCACTCGCGGCGAGGATCGTCCTGAGCTCCTCCTCAGAGATCGAGAAGTGACCCCCTCCTGGTCCCGCAAGGTCACGTTGGCCAAACAGCCACAACAAACCGTTCGATGACTTGTTGAGAAACCAGATGAATCCGAAGAACACGCGGTACAGCGATTTGTGATTCGCGCGACCGCAAGGCTCACCGTCTCGGCCTTGTGGAACGCGTAGACCTATGGCGCCAGCTCGCCACCGACGATGTGAAGAAAAGAAATGAAGATGAACGCGAAGATCTCTGAAACGGTATGTGCTAGCGCATGAGCGCCTTTCGGTGGGATGATGCTGGACAGATGCACCACGACATAGTCGATCCCCGGCTCCATCAATTCGGTAATGGTCACGATGCCGATCGCCCCCAGGCCGAGTGACACCAACGTGATGCCTACCTGTGTTACCGAGTAGAAACGTTCCGGTTGATTGTGCAGGATCTGGACGATCAATGCCGCGCCGTCACCAGTTTCGGCGAGGTGATTGATGCGGCTGCGGCGCGCCGATGTCAACGCGATCTCTGCCCCGACAAAGAACGCGTTGCCCATGACAAGTAGCATGATCACGACCAGCCTCACGATATCCTGTAGTTCCATCGTAACCTCTCATATTCGGAGCCGCCAGGCGCGTATCCTTGTGGATGGAATGTGACATTGGCATCCTGCGCGACATAATACAAACGATTGAGAATAATGGAACCGCGCAGGATTCAACCGTCTTCACATCGGCGGCCACACCCACATGATCATCGGTACGCCGACGGCCACGATGAGCAGCTCAAGCGGTATACCGACGCGGGTAAAGTCGGCGAAGTGGTATCCGCCCGGCCCCATCACCAGCGTGTTCGATTGGTGTCCGATCGGCGTCAGATAAGGCGACGCCGCCCCCACCGCCACCGCCATAAGGAAGCCATCCGGGTTAAGGTTCAGGCCGGAAGCGATGCTCGCGGCGATCGGCGCCATCAGGATCGCTGTCGGCGTGTTGTGGATAAGATCAGAAAGCCACATCGATGCGACCAGCAGCAGTCCCACCATTGCCCAGACCGGCACGTCGCCGGCGATGCCGATCATCGCGCCGGCAATGAGGTCGGTGCCGCCGGTATGTTGCAATGCCTCGCCGATCGGGATCAGTGCCGCTAAAAGAAAAATTACCGGCCATTCAATGCTTTCGTAGATCTCGTTGATTGAAATCGTCGAGGAGAGCACGAGGACGACAACGGCGCTCACGAATGCGATTGGTACGGTGACGAGGCCCAGGGCCGCCGCCACGATCGCCGCGGCAAATATGGCAATCGGGATCAAAACGTTTGCGCCGCCGTATTGCGGCTCCAGCCCCCGGGCAGCCAAGGGCAGACAACCGAGTGTTGTCAGCGCCTGCTTCATCGAGCGTGCCTCGCCTTGCATTAAAAGCACGTCGCCTGTCTTGAAGCGAACGTTTTTGAGCCGCGCCGTCGGCGGCTTGCCGTGTCGTGCCACCGCCAAAAGGTTAATGCCATAGCGGTCATGCATGCGTATGTTCCGTATCGAGCGGCCCTCGATCGATGAATTCGGCATAACCACCGCTTCGGCAATCTCTACATCTTCCGAGCGCACCGAATCGTCGTGGGCAACCGGATGGCCCAGGGCGCCAAGCTTGCCGCCATCGGCCATCGGCTGGATTAGCGAGGGGTCGCCGTGCAGGATCAAAATGTCGTCTTCATGGATGCGCTCGATGCCTCGCGGCGCCAAACGGCGGTTGCCATTTCGGATTATCGCCATAACCGAAATTTCGTCTTCGCATTGCGCCTCCAATTCACGCACCCGCATTCCGGCCAATGGCGAACCCTTGGGCACAGTGGACTCAAGAGAGTAGTATTCGACATGAAGCAGATCGTCGCTGCCGTCTTCGACAGGCACGCGGTCCGGCAACAGCCGCCACCCGATGTAGGATAGGTAAACCAATCCAACGACCGCGAGCGTCAAGCCGACAGGAGCAAAATCGAACATGGCGAACGGCTGGCCCGTGAGATCCTGCCGGAAACTGGAAATAACGATATTGGGTGGCGTGCCGATCAGGGTGATCAGGCCGCCAAGCAGGCTTGCAAAGGACAGCGGAATCAGCATCTTAGACGGCGAGCGGCCGGCCTTGAAAGCGTTTCGCAATGTTACCGGCAGCATCAGTGCGAGCGCCCCGACATTGTTCATGACACCCGACAACGCCGCACCGAGCGTGCTGCCGGCGGCGACCTGCAGGTTCATCGTGGTTTGCGTCGGCGCGAGAAACTTCGCCAAATGTTCGACCAAGCCGGAATTCTGCATTGCCTTGGAAATGACCAGCACTGCGCCGACCGTGATGACGGCCGCATGGCCGAAGCCGAGGAACGCATTTTGGGCCGGCACCACGCCAACAAAAACGGCCACCAAAAGGGCAATGGCCGCCACCAAATCGTAGCGGATCCGGCCCCAGACGAAAAATGCCATCGCACAGGCGATGATAACGAATACGGCGCCTTGCTCGAATGTCATCGGCCCTCAACTAATCAAGCGCAAAAACCAAGGAATTTATTATAGCAAGTTTCATAGAACGCAATGATTGCGGTACCACGGAAACGAAGGCGCAAAATGTTCATCAAGCCGAAGGATCACTTCGATGAATTGCGCTCAA
>CAYWBS010000480.1:1711-3287 GCA_964456215.1 uncultured Hyphomicrobiaceae bacterium | reverse complement strand
CCTGGGCCTGTCATGGCAGTTTCTCCTGCTTCTACCTGTTCCTGAACCCGCAGGGCCTTGCCATTACTCCCGAGAGTTTCGATGCCGGGTCCTACGGTCATTTGCTCTACAAGGAGAAAAGCCCGATCGCCAACACACTCCGTCTCGCCCTGCTCGTCAACGGCGTCGATCTCAGCGGCAAGCCGGGCGGATCGGTTTCCGCCGTGCACAGCGAACAGGACCTCCGAGAAACGGCCGACGCCTTGCGCTCCGCCATCACCATGCTGCGCGCCGAGGGCGATCTCGTTCATTGAGGGCTTGGTCTTGCACTTGACCCGGACAAAACCGGGCTCGTCTAAAGAACGGAAAAATCGATCTCCCCATTGCGGTCCAACCTCTGCTCCACCGGCGGCATGTCGGATTTAAGGCCGCTTGCACAATTGAACAGGACGACGCGATCCCCGGGGCCGACGCGCCCTGACCTGAGTTCCTGGCCGTAGGCGACGACGCAGGCTGCACCCTCCGGCGAGAGATTTAGCCCGTCGGCGCGGGCGACCGCCAGTCGCATGGCGGCCACCTCCTCATCATCGACCATCGTGCCGAAACCGTTGCTTTCATAGAGCACGCGGAGACAGAGAAAATCGCCAAACGGCTTTGGAACGCGGACGCCATGGATCGCCGTCGTCACCGGTTCCCAAGGGGCTTCCACCTCATGGCGTCCCTCGTCAAAGGCTTTGACCAGCGGTCCGCACCCGGTGGACTGCACGGCCGCCAAGCGCGGGCGCTTCATTCCGATCCAGCCGATCTTGCCCAGTTCCTCGAACGCCTTCCACATGCCGATCAGGCCCGTGCCGCCTCCCGTGGGGTAGAAAATGACGTCCGGCAAATCCCAGGCGAATTGCTCGGCGAGTTCCAGCCCCATCGTCTTCTTGCCCTCGATGCGATAGGGCTCGCGCAATGTCGAGACGTCGAACCAGCCCATTCGGCCGCTGCCGGCGCGAACGATTTCCCCGCAATGATTGATGAGACCGTTGACCCGCCAGGTCCGCGCCCCGTAGAGGGCGCTTTCGCGGACGGCCGCTTCGGGCGCATCTTCCGGGCAGAAGACATAAGCTTCAAGGCCCGCCCGGGACGCATAGGCGGCGAGCGCCGCGCCGGCATTGCCCGCCGTCGGCATCGCCAGGCGACCAAGGCCGAAGGACTTCGCCATTGAGACGGCCACCGCCAGACCGCGCGCCTTGAAGCTTCCCGTCGGCATGCGGCTTTCGTCCTTGACCAGGATCTCCGCGCCACCCAATTGGCGCGCCGTCCGCGGCAACGCCACCAATGGCGTCACCGGCTCGCCGAGGCTGATAATGTCGGCTATGCCACAAACCGGCAGGAATTCCAGATAGCGCCACATATCTTGGCCGCGCTTCGCCAATGCCTCCTTGCTGAGGCTTTTGGCGATGGCGTCGAGGTCGTAGCGAACCAATAAGGGCGCACCGGCATCGGAAACGTTTCTTGGCGCGCCGGTTGGGTAATGCGCGCCGGTACGGCTGCATTCAAGATGGCTGACGAAATTCGCTGCGCCCGGTTCCATGCCTGCTTTCTCCCT
>CAYWBS010000480.1:0-1701 GCA_964456215.1 uncultured Hyphomicrobiaceae bacterium | reverse complement strand
TTTTTCTTGCCAGTCCCGGCGCAGCGAGGTCTAACACAACTTCCCCCCGGCGGCGCCGGCGCCATACGCGAGAGGCCGCCATTCTGCTAGGTTGTCTTTTGGACGTCTCCTGACCCCAGCGGCGAACCGACGGACGAACAGCCATGGCAGACGACACAACCATTCTGGTTACCGGCGCAACCGATGGAATTGGCCGGATTACCGCTGAAAAGCTTGCCCGGAAAGGCTTGAGCGTCGTGCTTCACGGCCGCTCGCCGCGGAGCCTTGAAGTGGCTGCCGCCGAAATTCGGGCGGCCACCGGCAATCCCAAAATTGAAACGGCGAAAGCCGATTTCTCTTCCCTGGACCAGGTCAAGGAGCTGGCGGGCACGATTTCAGCCCAACAGTCGAAGCTGGATGCGCTGATCAACAATGCAGGCGTCGGGCCGGGCGGGCTCTTCTGGCAACGCCGCCAGCTGAGCAAGGACGGCCATGAACTCCGCTTTCAAGTAAACTATCTGGCGCCGGTTCTCCTGACCCATCTTCTCTTGCCGCTTCTGCGCGCCGCCAAGGGACGGATCGTTGACGTGGCTTCCGCCAGCCAGGGGTTAATTCGTTTCGACGACCTCATGCTTGAGACGGGATATGGCGGCCTCACCGCCTATTCGCAAAGCAAATCGGCCCTGATCATGCACGCATTCTCTCTTGCAGAACGCGAGCGGGAAGCGGGCGTCACGGTCAACGCCCTCGACCCCGGTTCCCTGCTCGACACGAAGATGGTTCGCCAGTTCATGTTTCGCGGTATCGGACGCCCGGACGACGGCGCCGACGCCGAGGTCCATCTGGCGACTTCTCCGGAACTGGCCGGCGTCACCGGTCAGTATTTCAAGCAGAAGCAAATGGCGCGGGCGCACTCCGAGACCTACGACCGGGCGACCAGGGAACGGCTTTGGACGGTTACGAACAGGCTGCTTGAAAAATGGTTGGAGCCGGACCACGCAGACTGACGCGGCCTCGGCAACTTGAACGTCCGATTTTCTCTTCAGGCAATCCTCTGATTCAGGGCTTCGCGCCGCGGAAAACAGGATTGTCGAAATCGTTCGGCTCTGCGGGCGGGCGGAAGAAGTCGCCGGTCTCGGGATCCATTATCCATAATTCGCCCTTTGAAATATCAAACCAGGCACCATGAAGGCTTAGTTGCGCGTTCCTTTCACGCATGCCGACAAAGGGAAAGGTACGAAGATTTGCAATCGAGCAACGAATGGAAATCCGCTCAAGCGCCAACTGACGCTCGACAGCCGAAAGTTCCTGATCGGCGGCAACCATATCGGTCGCGGGCGCCAGCAGCTCCATCCATTTACCGATGAAATCACTGGGCGAGAACGGATTGCCGGATTGATTCAGCGCCGCCTCAATGCCGCCGCAACGGCCATGACCAAGCACCACGATATGCATTACCTTCAGGTTTTGCACCGCAAATTCCAAAGCAGCGGATGTGGAGTGGTAGTCGCCGTCCGGCATATAGGGTGGCACCAAATTCGCGACATTGCGAACGACAAAAATCTGTCCTGGGAGAGCATTGAAAATTGTGGCCGGCGACGCCCGCGAGTCGCAGCACGCAATCATCATCGTCTCGGGTGCCTGCCCTTTTTCCGCAAGCCTTTGATAGCGTTTGCGTTCTTCAATGAACCTTCCCTTCGTGAACGCGCGATATCCTCTCAA
>CAYWBS010000479.1:0-3297 GCA_964456215.1 uncultured Hyphomicrobiaceae bacterium | reverse complement strand
ATTGTTAGGGCTACCCCAACGTCCAGGTAGAGTTACCCCCATGGAGTATAGTGATTAGGCCGTGAACCCATAAATCGTTAAGGGGATTCCCTGTCAGCCGCAGGACCGTCCGGTTAAATTTGGTCATATAGGGAAACCGAGTTGGTTTGGGTTTGCATGAGCGATTTTTGTTTGTCGGTCCGGCGGCTTGTCGATGCGCTCTATGGCCCGCCTGATGAACAGGCTGGCGCCGATGAGCTCGGCGAAACGGATCGCAGGGAGCCGGCACTGGCTGGCCTCGGCCGCCAGGCGCAAGAGCAGAAAGGCAATCATGGCGACGAGGATCTGGATCTGGACGGCGGTCTTGGAACGGCCGAGAAAGGTGCGGATTTTCAGGTGCTGTTTGATCCAACGGAACAACAGCTCGATCTGCCAGCGGGTTTTGTAAAGCGCGGCAATGTCATTGGCCGGGCGGTTCAGATCGTTGCAAATGAGTGTTAGCGTCTTATTGCTCTTAAGACGCCGGACGACAATCCTCCTGAGCATCATGGGCAGGCGCGAGTGACTGCGGGTCTGATGACGCACCAGGCTGTCCTCGATAACGACGAAATCGTCCCCGATTGTGGCGGGAAGAGGTCGCGTCTCAAGAAGCGTGAAGCGAACATTGGTTTTGGGGCGCGTCACGAATGTGCAGCCGGCTTCATGGAGCCGCATCCACGAGCCATAATCCGCACAGCCCTTGTCGAAAACATAGGTGGCGCCCGGCTCGGGCGGCTGGCTGCGGGCAAGGCAAACATCGTTGACATTGGCCGGCGCAATATCGACGCGCATGGGATGATCGGCGTCGGGATCGTAGACAAGATACGGCTTCATGCCTTTGGTCCGGCCGTTCCATTCAGCGCATTTGAACAGTTCGCCAAGGGGGATCGGTGTGGCATCGAGCAGCCGGACCAATTCCCTGCCTTCGCGCCGCAACCGCCGGCCGGCCTGGTTTGAGAGTTCGCCAAAGGCCTCGGCGAAGATCGCCGAAGCCCGGGTTGCTTGTGGCGGCCGCGGGACAACTTACTGACGTCCAGCAGCCGCGCTATGGCCAGAAGGTCCTGGATGTGGTGCTGCCATTTTGATGGTTAACTGCCAACATGATGCCAATTGCATCGGCAGCCTGTTGACAAAAGCCTATTAAGCCATTGATACTAAAGAAATTTATTTCGCGAGCATAAGTATACCGGTACATTGAAATAGGGGTGCATGTCTGACCAAAGACTGCTACGCTGTTTTCATTAAGCTCCACAATAATGTAATAGTTGTATTGCTATTAATTGAATTGCTATTGGGTGCGTGCGCAGCGGAGTTGTTAAAGTGGTTCGTTCGATCGTCTTTATTGTATTGTCCATGGTCATATCTGGGGCGGCGGTCGGTACGGGCTGGATGTATCGCGACAGCAGGAGCGGCCGTAGCGCCGTTGACGATGCCAACAAAGCCCGCATCGCGGCTGAAACCGCCGCGTCTGCGGTCGCGCGACAGCTCAAAGAGGAACGCGAGGCGCTGCGGGCCGTAACGCACGACTTGAAAGCGGCAAAGAAGAAATTGGCCGAAGCCGGCAATGTCGCCAAATTTGCGAAAGAGTGCCAAGCGCGAGAGGTCGCCGAGAAGGCCGTGACATCCCTGAATGCTCGCTTGGTCGAGACGCGCCGCAAAAAGCTGGAAATCGAAAAGACGCTCAAATCGGTCACAGACGAGCTTGTCAAGCAGCGCGATGTCAATCAGACGGTGACAAGTATTGTCGACAAATTCACATCGAAACTCGCGCTGATGGTCTGCGCCGAGGAAACAGCCGGGCAAACATTGCAAAACCTGAGATTGGAGCTGGAAGAGGAGCGAAGCGCGAAGGAAGCGACGGAACGTATCCTGAAAGCGGCAAACGCCAAGCTCGCCGCCGTGCACCAGAGCAAGACCACCGGGGTGCTGAGCCAAAAACAGGCCGAAGCCAAGATTGCGGCGGCGCAGAGCGCCAAAGAAGCGGCAGAGCGCAAGTTGAAAGACATGGAAAAGATGCTGGCAAAGGCAGAAAGCGCTCAAGCGACCGCTGAGAACAACCTCAATGGTTTGAACGCCAGGCTCGCCGCCGAACGTCAAACCAAGACTGCTGCAGCGATCACCAAAAAGCAGGCCGAAGCCAAGATTGCGGAAGCGCAGCGCGCCAAGGAAGCGGCAGAGCGCAAATTGAAGGACATGGAGAAAAAGCTGGCGAAGGCGGAAAGCGCTCAGGCGACCGCTGAGAACAATGTCAAAGATCTAAACGGCAGGCTCGCCGCCGAACGTCAAACCAAGACTGCCGCAGCGATCACCAAAAAGCAGACCGACGACGCAAAGCTTGCCGAGGCGCAGCGCGCCAAGGAAGCGGCGGAGCGCAAGGTGACGGAACTGGAAGAGAAGCTGGCGAATGCCGAAAGAGCCAAGGAAGTTGCAGAACGCTCGCTGAAGAACATGACCGCCCGCTTGGAAACGCCATCACAATCAACTGCGTCCGAGGATGTTTCTTTGCCTAAAGAGGCAGAGCAAACGGGTGGTCTCAGCAGCGCCGGCGCCCGGTTGGCGAATAATTCCACCAGACAAACCGTTTCATCCGAGCCGGTAGCGCCTGAACCGGATCTCAATCAACTCGCGCGAGAGGTTCAGACCGAACTCCAGAGGGTTGGTTGCTACCCAGGTCGAATTGACGGATTATGGGGGCCGACTGCACAATTAGCGCTCAAGCAGTTTAACATCTATGCCAAGCTCAAATTGAACATCGGCCTGCCGTCGATCGCCGCCTTGGATGCTGTAAAGGCCAAAGATGGGAGAATTTGTCCAAAGTTTGTAAAGCCGCCGGCACGTACAGCGATCAAAAAAAGATCAAGACGAAATCGATGACAACAAGCGCAACTTTAATCGATGTGTCGCTGCTTGCCAGTCACGGGGACAAGGTATCGGTGAATGCACAGTCTCTTGTTAGGTTTAATAATCTTTTACCGATAAATCCTTTGATATTTGTGTCATTAGTAACCATCTAAACCCGCATTCCCTGGATAAGTGCATGATTTGCAGCCATTGCCTGCCGGTTCAGATATAAGAATCAGCATCTTATGCCATCGGATGAGGGTTCGGCACGGTGCACCCCATCAGGTGAGTCCGATTTCGGCGATGTGCACCTGGATTTCGACCGACGGTTGAAACTGGGATTTCACGGCTCGAAGGTCGCGTCGGACGCCGGACTGCTGGCCTATCGGTAACTCGACGATGCCCTCGGCCTTAGGGAGATCGCTGGGCATTGTGTGA
>CAYWBS010000478.1:0-3302 GCA_964456215.1 uncultured Hyphomicrobiaceae bacterium | reverse complement strand
TAATCGATGAACGAATTCATCTCGGCAGTAAAAGCCAAGGGCCGAAATTGGATTATGGCTGGAACCGGTACCGCCTCCGAGGACAATCTCCTGACCGACGTCCTGAACGCGACATATGGCTTGCAGATCACATATAAGCCTTTTAAGGGCGGCGGACGCGTCGCCAAGGAACTCGCCACCAAGAATGCGAATTCGACGGTCAATAATCCGGCGGAACAGGAAGATCATCACAAGCAAGGCAAGACCCGCCCGATTGCGGCCTTCACACCGGAACGTTTAGAGATATTCCGACATTCCGGGAGATGGGCCACAATCTCGTTTACTTCATGCAGCGCAGCATCGTTGGACCGCCCGGAATGAGCGACGAAGCGGCGCGATTTTATCAGGACCTGTTTCGACAGGTTTATGAATCCAAGGAGTGGCAGGATTACATGAACAAGAAAAGCCTGCGCGGCGGCTTTCTCACTGGCAAAGACCTTCGCGACTATTGGGCCCGTGAGCAGGATATCCATCGCAGACTTCTTGTGAAAATGGGCAAGATCAACTGACGGCAGCCGGCGCGACGGCGCCAATGTGAAACTCTGTCTTTGAGCCCGATGACAGATTGCAGATTGTGGGACCAAAAGCCCTAGGCGATTAACCAATCACCTTAACACTCTCGCAAAAATGGACCAAAGTTTTATGGCGAATGTGGTCCGAGAGATTTGACGACAACGCCGATATTGCCTATGACTTCGCTAGTCTAAAGAAACAATTTCCGCTACCATGACGGTAGAGCGCGGTCGCATATCGAACGAGCGTATTTCATAACGTATCTGAGAGCGTAGTCAAATGTTCAAGAAGTCCGACGATAATACAGGGGCCGCAAATCAACCTCCGAAAGCGCCGAGCCCGGCCCAGGCGAAGGTCACCGAGAGGCCCTTACAGCCCAAGCCGCAGAACTTAACCCGCCCGATCTCACCGCTGATCCCCGATAGTTCGAATGTGGGGGCAACGATCATCAGCGCGGATCTGACCATTATCGGTGACGTTATCTCCAAAGGCAAAGTCACCCTGGACGGGGATATTCAGGGCGATATGCATTGTGCCTCTTTGGTTGTTGGCGAGAACGGCGATATCAATGGTGGTATTGTCGCCAATGAAGTCGTGGTTCTCGGCCGTGTTATTGGCGCGATCCGCGGCGACAAAGTGATGCTGCAGTCCACAGCCCATGTTGAAGGCGATATTTTTCATCAAGGTATCGGGATCGAAATGGGAGCGGTCTTCGACGGGACCCTCCGGCGCACGGAGAACCCGACGGCGACGATGGCCTCTCCGGATGAAATAAAAGCGAGCATGAAGGCAAAGACGTCGACGAACGGGCAAAGCTCGACGAGTTCGTCGTCATCGTCTTCGCAAAAAACGTCATCGTAATAACGCCGCTTGTTGTGGAGGGGGCGGTATGTGCCCTCTTCCGAATAAGCGATCCTGATATCGATTACGGAATTCCGAGCGGAAAGCCGCGTGTTTGCGGTTGACGCCTTGCCCTTGAATATGGGGGCCAAGGAGACAATCTCAATTCTCGCCGCATCAATGCAGAAGGCCGTATTCTTCGATTTCCTGTTATTTCGCTGGCGCCGACGCGGCACCTCCCGCCTAAATGGATGCTATGCCGCCTGCCGCAGGACTATTGACGGCTATTGCACAATAGCCCCAATGCAGACATGCGATAAAGCCTCGCCTCTGCTTGAGCCCTTATGCGGTTTGTCCCAAGTTCCGTCTCTCAAAAGCTTCCCGGGGCGGGCGAGCCGGAAAATAACCTGAAATTGTGCATCAGCGGAATTTCCGTTGGACACGCATGCGCTCGGTGTTTATCGCTTCCTAATTCATGCCGCGATACTAAGAATGAGGATATGAGCAGTCGGTTCCAGCCGCTCATGCCGCCGGCGGATGGTACGGGGGCCATCATGAAACGCATCGCGATTGCAAATCTCAAAGGCGGTGTCGGCAAGTCGACGACGACTGTCTTTCTTGCGGAATGCCTGGCGCTTCATCATAGGCTCCGCGTTCTGGTCCTCGATCTCGACCCGCAAGCCAATTGCAGCTTTATGTTCTTGAGCCGCAAAGGAGTTGAGACCGCGGAGACCGGTCAAAAGACGCTACCGCACTTCCTGCTCGAGCGCCTGGAGTCTTCAAAGCCCGAAAACGGATCAAAAAAGGCCGAGCTTGCCCGCTTCCTGTCAAAGAACTCGAGCGACCTTGCGGAACTCCAGGCGTCGGGTGGCGGGCGCGTCGATCTGTTGCCTTCGATCCCGCGCATGTGGTTTGTCGAAAACAAATTCGAAAAAATCTATCATATCCAAAAGAAAGAACCTTCCATCGAGCTTGGCCAGATATTCGATGCCGGCTTGAAACAAATCGCGGCGGACTACGATGTGGCGCTGATCGATTGTCCGCCGGGCTTTTCGTCGCTTACGCGTATCGGGTTGCTTTTGGCGGACGCCATCATTTCTCCGACAATCGCCGATGAGGTTTCAGCGCGCAGTTTGCGCGATTTTGTCGATATCGGTCTCGGCGAAATCCTCGGCTTTGGCACCATGAGAAATCACTATGTCGTCGTCTCAAAGTATATCGACAATCAGCGCGCTCAATCGATGCGGCAATATCTGCGCGGCGAATATCGCGTCCTTGAGCCTTCGGTCCGCTACTCGGTGAAAATTATGGACGCGCTGTCGTCGGCGGGCCCCGGATCGACGCGAAGTTTCCGGCAGAAATATCAGGACCGAGGCGCAGAGGTCGCGAAACTGGCCGAAGCCACTTTTAGCCAAGTTTATCAACAGACGGAGGTCCCCGATGATCGGTAAGGAGCAGGTCACCGCGGTCGAGGCATTGGAGAAGTTCTTTACAATCGTCCGCGATGAGGCGGCAGCCAATCCGAAATTCGCGCGCCGCCTGACCGAAGCACTCGGGATCGAGGTGAGCTTTATCGGAGAGGAGGCCGCCTATGCCGTCGATCCGATTTTGATCGCCAACCAGGGAGCGGACAAATTCCGCAAGACGTTTTTGACTTTCAAGGCCAAGGATCTGAAAAAGATCATGAAGGATTTCGCCCTCGCTACCTCTCAGGATTTCAAGGGCCGGACCAAACCGCCGCAACTTGTCGAACTGATGTGGGAGCGCACGCAAAACCGTCTGTATGATCTCAAACCGAGACTCAAACGCGCTTCCTGAAAGCCGCCCACCATCCACCCGCCTCCAATAAATCGAATACCGAAGATTTAGAACCCTTTCTATGAATTAGTCGTCCGTGAAGAATGCTTTGT
>CAYWBS010000477.1:0-3309 GCA_964456215.1 uncultured Hyphomicrobiaceae bacterium | reverse complement strand
ACGAATACCGCCCGATGATCGACAAGTCCCTTCTCCTGGTGGAGGCCGAGATTCAAAAGATTCTCGAGCCCGGGGCGAAGGTCGTGGCATTTCCCCGCTGAAACTCCGCGACGAACCGCGAGATTTAGGCCAGCGCTAGGATTCTCCTCGTTCTAGGATTGATGATACCGCCGGCCGCGAGCTGCCGCGCTCGATCAGAACGACAAGCTTGAGCGTGTCGACGCTTTGGAAAATTTCGAGCAGTAGCGTCAGCAGGCCAAGTATGAGTTGCGCGGGCTTGACGACTCATGGAGTCGCGCAATTGAAAAGGCGTCGAAACAGCAAGCCGATAGGATTTATCAGCACGAGCTTTCAAAGGACTTTGGTAAATCGCGTTAGGCTACAGAAAAGTTCATGGAGCGCCGTCAACAAATTGCTCAAAACTGTCCAGCTCATTGACCTTTAGACCGTGCACGTGCATCGCCTGCCACCATTGCTTCAGTGTATCCTTCATTTCAGGCAATGGCCTTCCATATGACGGGCGCACATGCTCAATCCAGAGTTCAATTTCCGTAACCTCAATCTCATCGCCTTTGGCAAGCAATTTAGCAATTGCGACAATCGATTTTGCCAAGTCTGAGTCTATTACGTCGTCAGGTTCGCTCCAGTGCTTATCACCAAGGCAATCTGTATAAAGCGACACTTGTTTTAACTGATCCAGAATACCGGTATGCTCCGCTGACGGGTCGGTGGCTAGCCTCAAACTTTCCAGACTTTTGCACTCCTTCGACGCCAGCTCCGGCGAAATCCACATTTTATTTTTTGCTCGATGGGATCGATACTCTCGCCAAGCTTTTTCCCTGATTTCCTTGGTAGGCGCCATCGCAAGCCCACGCAAAACTGCGGCTTGCCGCTTTCCTCGATCGAAAGAATGGCAAGAGCCAGTCCGGACGGATATCGTTTGTTATCGATCAACAAACTTGCGTCTTCAGCAAGCCGCGTTGCGTTGCGCCGGGCCGCGTTAATACCGAGTGTAATTTCTGTGGCATTCAACTCGCCCTTGTACTGACTCAGCCCTTTTTTTCCCATCGTATCAAAATCTCAAATTCAGAATCGCTGCCTCAATCCTACCCTGACGAGTTCCGATACAGAATGCAAATTTCCCACCTAAAGCGCGTTTATGTTCCAGGCTCCGGTTCACCACCAAAGCAGGCGCGTCGATTGACCGGGAACTTTTTCAAAAGAATTACCTAGCTACAGCGGAATAGAAGCGTGGCCTGGCAGGAGAACGGCCTGCCCGGCCCGAAAGCCATCGAGTGGATACGCGAGCGCTGGCAGGTCGTTTGCAACGACGCCCTTGAACAAGCCGGGATCAATGCGCGCATTGACCGCCGGACGCTAAAAGCGCAGGGCATCGATAAAAAGCCCGGTATCCATGAAGGGCCGCGCGCCCAGCATATCGAGGGAAATGCCAGGCGGCCTCAGTCCCGGCAACGCATTAATGGCTGTGGCCGGATGATTGACTATCCATCAATCGATAACGGGTGCACGCGGCGTTGAAACGTGAGTTGCTGAAACGAACGCTTTCCGATCTCGACGATGCGCGGGACTGGCTCGTCGCTCTCGGGCGAAAATCCGCCGTTGAAAAGGTCGCGAGCTTTTTCTTGCGGGTATCGAGACCTGGCGAACTCTCACACAGCAATTTCGTCGGCTCATCGTCACATCGGTCAATCCTGAATTTGCCTCTGACACGATCCGAGATAGCCGACTATCTTGGACTTACGGTCGAAACCGTTAGCCGACAAATAGGAAATTTGAAAAGCCAAGGCTTTATCCGGCTCATCGACAGCCGAACGATTGAGCTCTGCGATCGGGTTAAGCTCATGGACGTCGCTGGATCCACCGACCAGTTTTGAAGTGGCGCAAGTCGGGGGCTGTCGCTTCTTCTGCTGGAGTTTTGTCTTCGAACAATCGAATTGAGAATTTTCAAATAGAAGCCGTTATATTTTTGAGGATTGGCTGTGCCGATGCCAACGGACTTGCCTTCATTGTCCGAGCCCATGAACAGATAGATGAGATGACCGTTTTCCGCACGTCTTGGGCACTCTGTCATGCCCGAGCGGTAACCAAGGAGAATGGTAATGACCGGCTTCTCTCGTTTGACAGCCATTCTCTGGTCCTCCTGAAATCGGGATATCTATATCCCAGTTCGTGGACCACTTTTTTGGGGGCACTCCAGGACGAATGGAGACCACCAGCGCCGGAACGCTAAGTCTCAACGGACCAAAACTGATTAATACACGAATTATGAACCTGGTCCCATCAATGGGGGCTGATCAACGGTCCCGGGATTGTCGAAATCAGTCGAAACGGGCTGCCTAAAACCCGTCCTTCCAGGTCTGAATTCCGCGTTTTTGGGGATCATTTTTCCGCACGGAACCATGAAATATTTCATCGGCCACGGTTTACTATAAGTGCCGTTTTTGTGTGATTCCGACGCTGATTCAGAATAATCAATATCAGACAAACCGTATTTGAGATTTTTCATTTTTTGCAACGGATTGCTCGGTCGGGGCGCATGGCGGCACAGAAAAATTAGCGCTTTAAAGGGTTTTTGTAGCGCTTACATTCGCGATTTTCACCGGAGATTGAAAAAGCTCGATCGGGATCGAGACCTGCTCATGACCGATGTTAGGTATAGGGAGTGCAGGTAGCGAATGGATATACGGTTCGATGCAAGAACTAAGGGACCCGAGTCAGCTCTCGGTCCGTTTCTGAGATGCCTGTCACGGTTCGCGCACGGCCATTTGCACCTATGCTGCGGGCAAATGTGGATGCCTGTCTTCGTTGCCGCAAATCTCTTAAGTTTTTCCTTCGCGATCGCAGACGAAAAACCGCCCTTCTTGGTTGATGGCAGCGCCGCGGATCATGTCCGCCCGCAATTGCACATCCCTGAGCCCAATTCGCGTTCCCAAGAGGGGCGCGACCGCGAGGTAGCAGTTAGCGGGCAACAAGTTGCCGAAGCAGACAAACCGGTCATGGATCCCCACAAGGTAAAACCATCGCCTGCCCAGAATGAGATCGAACGCGCCTGGAAAAAGGTTCAGCCGATCGTGAAGGACACGATGCACGGCTGGGAAAATGTGAAGCAGAGCTTGGCCCGCGTTGAGCTTAAATTGAAGACGTTTGAGAAGATCTTGGAGGGATCGGAAGGTGCCGGCGTCGGACAATCGGCTTCCCGGGCCGAGACCGACCGCATTCGTAACGAAATGCTTCCGCTCCTGGAAGATGCGCGGCGTGACTGGGAAAGCGTCCAGCAGACCTTGACCG
>CAYWBS010000476.1:0-3311 GCA_964456215.1 uncultured Hyphomicrobiaceae bacterium | reverse complement strand
TGTTCGGCAAGTTCAGCTGCGGTTTTCTCGCCGCAAAGCTGGGGGTGATTCGCTCCCTCGTTTTGGTGGAATGCCTGACCGCCTTGGGCATCATCGCCGTTCTTCTGCTGCCGACGATGATGGCTTACTTCCTGTTGCCTGTACTTGGCGCGGCGCTCCAGGGCTCTTCATCCATCACATATGGTACGGTGGGTGATCTCGTTCACCCAGACCGCCAGTCCCGTGGCTTCGCGATAGCCTATTCGGTCGCCAACGCAGCGGCGATATTGGCGCCGATAGGTTTCGGAATAGTCGGCGATCATTTTGGACTGTCCGCAACAATGTTGACAATGGCATGCGTCATACTGTTGCCGCTCCCGCTTTGCCTGATCCTTAGAAACGGACTTGAAAGAGAATATGCGTAATTCGCGATCTGACCGTTTCGCGGACGAAAGCTTATGGCGCGTCCTGGTCACAGCGAACAAGGCCCCATATTGCCGGCAACAGGCTCCTACGGCTGATCGGAATTCGACGCTGGCGCCATATTGCGAACGCTCCGGGCGGACCGGCGTTGCGCCGAAGCGGATTCCACTCTGGCGTTTCCCTTGCGCCCGTATTACCTAGTCTTGCCCAGTCGTGGATTCGGTCAGGGGATAGGCGATGACCACAGCGGATAACAAGGCTCCCGAGCTGACAAGCGAATTTCCATCGTTCAATGCACGAATGCGTGCGTTGATCGACAGCCGGCCTTGGGAGATTTTCATCACGGCGCTCATTATCGTCAATGCAATCGTTCTCGGTATGGCCACCAGCAAATCAATAATGAACGCTTTGGGCGGCACAATCACCAAGATCGATGAGATTATTCTCGGCATCTTCGTCGTTGAGATCGCTGTCCGGATTATCGCTCATGGGCGCCGCTTCTGGTTCGACCCCTGGTCGTTGTTCGATGTCGTCGTCGTCGGCATTTCCCTGATCCCTGCTTCCGGAAACCTGTCAATATTGCGTGCATTCCGGGTTTTGCGGGCGCTCAGGCTGATCTCCGCCGTTGATTCCGTCCGCAATGTCGTCGCCGGTCTTCTGCGGGCACTTCCAGGCATGGCATCCATTGTCATCCTTCTGGTTCTAGTCTCATACGTTTTCGCGGTCATGGGCACGACACTCTATGGCGAACGATTTCCGGAGCTTTTTGGAACGCTTGGCGCTTCGGCTTACACCCTGTTTCAGGTTATGACCCTCGACGGCTGGTCGGCCGAGGTCGTCCGCCCCGTCATGAACGTCTATCCGAATTCCTGGGCCTTTTTTTTCACGTTCATTCTGGTGACCAGCTTCACGGTCCTCAATCTCTTCATCGGCATAATCGTCGAAGCCATGCAGGCGCAGCAGGACACGAAGCAGCGCGAGGAGCGAGTCTGGGAGGCGAAGGAATTCGACGAGGTGATCGCGGAAATTCGATCGCTTCGCGCCGAACTCCAAGTGTTGAAAGCCGAGCGCAAAAAGGTCCCGGAAAGTTAGAATTTCGATTGATTACGAGCCGGCCCCTGATTGTCGCGCCAGCACGACGCTCGCTTTCGCCTCGTCAAACCAGGAATCGATTGCGGTCTGCACATTGACCTTGAGCTTGTCCCGCCAGGCGCTGATCGTCGTTTCCAGCGCTTCGCGGTTGGCCGCGATAAATTTTTCGCGGTTGAAGTTTTCATTGGCCTTGTTCATGAAATAATCCGCCGCCGTGCCGAGTATGACGCCAACGACGGCGCCGACGATCTGGCCGCCGGCCGGCTCGACGAAAGTCCCGGCAACCGCGCCCTTTTCAGCAAACGCCAATCGCGCACCAACCGAGGTGGCGAAGCGGCGTGACAGCATGCCGAACGTTCCGGCCATCGCCCTGTTCATAGCCGGCCCGAGAACGAGCGCACCAATAGTCCCGCCGGCCGCCGCCCTGCCGATCCCGGCGACGCCTTCGAAGGCTTTGTCCTCGGCAAGGCGGGTGGGGGATTTCCATTTCTGCGCGTCCCAGTCCAGCTTGACATTGGTCAGGGCCGCGGATTTAGGGACGTCCTCGAGGTGGCGCGTATAGCGCGCCAGAAACAGCTGCAGGCGCGCGTCGCTGTTGGCTATGACACGCCGGTAGCTTTCATGGGCGCGGCGTACCGCCTTCTCAAGTCCGTTGGTAATGCGCTGATCGCGAAGCTCAGGGCGCAAGACCTGCTCGCTGTAGTGGCGCATGAAATAGTCTTTGACATCGCGCTCAACCGCTTCGCGCAGGGACTCATATTCACCGGTCTCGATGAAACGGTTGGCCGTCGCGCCTATCGTTTCCTTAAGCACGATATAGGAACGCTTCCACTCGAAGAACCAGTCGGCATAGGCATTCAGAGCCTGCTCCCGGTCAGCAAAGGCATAGTCGAATAGCCCGTCGATATCCTCCGCCGCCGCCTTCTTGACGCGACCGTGCTCATCATTAAGCATGGCGAGTGTTTCGCTGACGAAACTATCCGTCTTTGATTTGTCCGCGGCGACGCGGCGCAGATAGCCGTCGGCGTCGCGGATCAGAAGTTCGAGCTGGTCCGCAGGGATTTTCGGTTTCGGAGAGAAGATCTCGATTATGGACTTGTCGAAATGAACCGGCATGACATGGGCGAGATGCCGATTATAGCTTCGCCAGTAGGTGGTCCCGAGCGTAACAATGCCATAAACCGCAACAAGCAAACCGATGGCGAGCCCGATGGGCCTGAATATCGCGGCGAAGATGCCGGTCTTTTTGATTACGACTTTTTTTGCCGAAATCCCGGATGGGGACAATGCGACGCCGCCCTTTTCCGCCCGTGCGACGAGACCTCCGCCATCCCCGCTGTCATAGGTCGATTTCACCGGAGCTTCTAATTGCACGGCATCACTGACATTATTGGACATGCGGTGATCTCCATTGCACGGACGGCGGCCACCGGGCTTTGTCGGTCATTTATCCCCACTGTTCACCGTAGCGCAGACGAAATGAACAGCTGATGAACGTAAATCCTGGGCCTGCCTCGACATAATAGCACGGCATGGGCGGCAACAAGTGGAGCAGCGGCCCCTTTGGCGCGCACGCACCGGCAATGAACGGGCGATTTCCGACAACAAACGTCGTTGACGGCTGCGCCAATCGAGCGCCGGAACTCCGCTATTCACCCATGCAGAAGACTGCATGTCGTCAAGCCGGCAACCGGCTGGCAATATCGGCCAATATCACAATTGTGCCTGGAAACGGATAGTGCCCGCCGGCTACCGTCGGGCGCCGGTTTTCCGTCCGGAAACACGAAAAATCAAAGGGTTGGAGTGTTTGAGCGATT
>CAYWBS010000475.1:0-3332 GCA_964456215.1 uncultured Hyphomicrobiaceae bacterium | reverse complement strand
GTCCCCCCACCCTTTCCGCCGAATGACTTGCTCGGGCTCACCCTCGCAAGATCATGGCGGAATGCCCTCCCCGCGTTGGGGGAGGGAAGACGTCCCGGCGAAATCGAAAGCTTCCTCAGCCGGACGGGGTTTTCACCCCGTCCGCACTATTCATTCCAAGTGAACAAGCAAAGCCCGTAAATGATTGTTGCGTGCCAGGCATGAACAGTGCGGGCGGGGTTGCAAATCCCGCCCGGCGACGGCGCCGTTTGCAGAATACTGATAGTGAATCTGTTGCAGGCCGCCGCCGGCCTATTTCGCCTGGGCGACCTTCTTGGCACGGACCGCATCGCCCATATGCGCGACCTGGGTCTTGATCGGCGCGCGGCGCATCAGCTCGTCGATGCGGGCGCGTTCCTTCTGGAAGTCGGCGAGCGTGCGGCTTTTCAGTTCGCGGCCGCGCGGCACGTCGATTTCCATCGGGTTCACTTGGCGGTTGTTGACCAGCACCTCGTAGTGAAGATGGGCACCGGTCGAGCGTCCCGTCGAGCCGACATAGCCGATGATCTGACCCTGGCGCACCTTCATGCCGACTTTCAGGTCCGGGGCGAAACGGTAAAGGTGGCCATAGGCGGTCTTATAGCCATTGGCGTGGCGGATGCGGATGTAATTGCCCGCACCTCCCTTGGGGCCGGCCGCTTCGATGACGCCATTGCCGGCGGCGAGTATCGGCGTTCCGTTCTTCGCGGCCCAGTCGACGCCGCGATGCATCACCCGCCGCTTCAGGATCGGATGGAACCGATAGCCGAACGCGGAGGTGAAACGGGCGCCGCGCACCGGTTTGCGCATCAGGAATTTCTTCGAGCTCGATCCTTTCCGGTCATAATAATCGACGACGCCGTCAGGGGTGCGGAAGCGGTAGAAAGCGCGGCTCTCGCCATTGACCACAAAGGCCGTGTACAGGAGCTCGCCAAGTTGGCCGTCCGGGCTCTGGCCGTTATTCTCAAGGTCGAAGAAGACCTCGAACCTGTCTCCAGGCAGCACGCGGCGTTTAAAGTCGGTGTCGTAGGAATGAATGCGCAGCACGCCGAGGATTTGATCCGCCGACATGTTCTGGCTGAGCGCCGCGTGATAGAGGCTCGAATAAATCGTCGCCCGTCGCGGATAGGCCCGTCCCGTCACCGTCTCCTCGACGGTCAGGTCAACAGGTTCCTCGCTGGCGAAATAGTCGCCGCCATCATTGCGCGCCACCGTCACCTTATGGGTGTCGCCTTCATAGAGGCTGACCGCGATCGGCTCCAGCGCGCCGAGATCGGTGGGCGCCGGCACCAGAGTGAAACGCAACTCCTCGCCGGTCCGCAATTGCGCCTTCGGCAGGACCTGCTTCATGGCGTCGATGATCTCCTTGACCTGCCACTTTTCGGCGCCGACCTCGTTGAGGAGCCGCGACATGGTATCGCCACGTTGGACCTTGACCACTTTGATTTCGCGCTGCTCCTCGAGAACCTTCTCCTCGCCGGAGCTTTTTTCAATGATCGTGATATGCGGGGCCACGACCTCGCCGGGCCGGTCCCCACGCTCCGCCTGCAACCGCACGGGCTCGGATCCCTCGCTGCCGCCTTCGGGAAGAATGGCCGGCCGGATCTCGACGAACTCGCTCGAATAATAGGCGTCCTCGTCGGCAAGTATCTTCTGGACTTCGCTCGGCGCCAGCTCCTGGCCGTCCTCGACCGGCAACAGGCCGCCTTCGAGTTCGAAGACCTTGACGACGACGTCGCGCGGGCCGAGCTCGCCCGGACGGGCGTCATTATCGGCGAGCGGCGTCAAATTCGCGTAAAGCTTGAACGGATTGAAGGCCGGAACATTCTCCGTGTCTTCAGGCTGGGCCGTCGACAGCCTGACGACGACGCGGGCGAAACGTTTGCGGCCGATGAATTCCCTGTTTTCCCGCTTCTCGACAATCGAATCTTCGATAATGGATTTGGTCGACAGGCCGAGCGATGTCGTCTCGATGCGGTCCGTCTTGCGGCTGGCGACACGCAGCCGGGCGCTGGAAATAATCTTCATCGGCAGCGGCTTGAGGGCATTGAGACCGGCGCGCGTCATCGAGGTGACGACGCCGCTGCCATCCTCGACATTCATCGACGCGTAGACGACCATGCCAATGGCGCCGACGCCGACCGCACCGGCAATCACGGTGCTGATCATCCACTTGACGCGCGAACCGACGGAGCCGCCGCTGCCGCCGCCGGTTTCCGACAAAAATATTTCCGGTTTAAGAGCGCTCGCTCCCGTCAGATAGACCTGCGGCAGCGAATTCGCCCTGCTTGCGGGTACAAGGGCGTTTACTGGCTTGCCGTGTCCGCCATGTCGCCGACGCTTGATCACTTGGCGAGGCCCCCCTTCGGCTCGTCAATGATATTCTGGTCGAACTCGATATTCTGCCGGTCGCTACACGCGATCAGGTTCGAGTTGGGCGCTGATTGTTGTGTTGTTCCCCCCCAACTCGAACTTTCACAAACCGAACGATCACAGAAAAGAGTGCCGCCCAACGGAGCGGCTGTCAACCGTGACCCTCCTGAAAGTCCGGTACTTGTGAAGCCGGCAAAGACCATATTACTCAATGTCCCCGGGCGCGCTGCCCCGTTGCCTTTTTTGGCATCTCCCTAAATAGCGCCTCTCATTCGGTTAAAATGTTGTTAACCGGCGGTCTTCTTTGCGCGAGATGCACCGCCAATAAAGCCGTTATTTTCGGGCGGTAATGTGGCGGGGGATCTAAGCCCGTGAAACTTGATGAAAAGTTGAAATCCGTAAAGAAATGTAGTTGACAAGTTAATGCGAATCTCATTATATCACCCTCCGCGCGGACGAAGGTTAAGCGGCCTTCGGCCCGTGGAGGTATGCGAAGGTCTGGAATTGAAAGCGGGGCTGAATCCGGGTGATCTCTCGGGAAGTGGTTCCATTTGAAAATTTTGATGGAGCTTCTCGCTCTCTCTGCCAGGCACTGTCGCATCGATGCACGGTGCGATTCGGCTCTTTGACAATGTGGTTTGAAGAAAGGGAAACGTGGACGGCGGAGTCCTGGCGCGTCCGGTGCTTTTGCGCGGACGAAACAGACTCTGGCGGTCTTTCGTTTCTACAAGACACCTATGCAACGTGCGGTCTATGGGGTGCCCTCCCTTGCGGAGGCACTTTGAATATAGGCTGGCGCGACGCAAGTGTGTGACTCGTCGATACGCGAACGACCTCTTGGACAGATTCCGTCCAAGATTTTCCAGAATCGAATTCATTCAATCTAAGAGTTTGATCCTGGCTCAGAACGAACGCTGGCGGCAGGCTTAACACATGCAAGT
>CAYWBS010000474.1:0-3343 GCA_964456215.1 uncultured Hyphomicrobiaceae bacterium | reverse complement strand
TCCGAAGCCAAGGTCCATGGCGGATTGAGCGTCGTCCACGTCCCGGTTTATAGCGGCGATGATCCGCTCGGCGGCATGGGCGCCTACGGCTCATGGAATGTCGGCAATTGGGTCGCGGACGTACAGGACAAATACATCAAGCAGAATATCTGAGACCGAGCCCCCCGGGAACCCGCCAAATCCGCTCACCAGTCCACAACTGCCGGCAATATTCGTGGGCTCGGAAAAGAACAGGCGCACTCCCTCTCCCTCCGCATTGCAGTCGCGGAGGTGAGAGTCGCCCCGAAGCATAAACGGAACTCCGGGCTCAATTAAAAGCCGGAGTCCCGATCATAAGGTATGGCCGAAAAAGCGGTGATACGAACCGAAACGCTTTAGGCCGCCGGACTAGCAGCCGCCACAATAGGTCGGCGCGTAGGTATAAATTTGGGGCGACCCATAGGAATAGGTTTCGTACTGACGGTCATACCGCATGCCAAAGTAGTACCGTTTTGGCTTCCTGTAACGGGGATAGTGCCGATAGGAATAGTGATTACCGCGATCGTAGCGGCGATAATCGTGGCCCACACGATAACGGGGTCCCCCATAGTCCTTGTAGCCCCGATGATGCTTTCGGCCCCACGAGCCCCACGAACTGGAAGTCCACTTGTTCTCTTTATACTTTTCCTTATGGAAATCCTTGCGCCGCTCATGAAATTTATAGCGCTGTTCATAAATGAACGCGCGTTTCTTGTGATAGAAGTAGCGCTTTTTGTGGTAATAACCTTCAAGTTCATCATAACCATCATTTCGCGCATGATGGCCGTACCCCTGCCGGTAACCTCGATCATACCCGACCTTTGTCACAAATTTCTCGATGGGAACAGTCGCATTGAGCGCTGCCCCAAGTCTGGCGTCTGCGTGCGCCGAGTCTATGGCGAAAAGCCCCCAAGTGGCCATTATCGCCACAAGACAGATGGATACCCTAATAGTCATCTGAAGTCCCCCAGTTCGACCGTCACATTCCTCGCTTTGTTTGTTTATCGCGCGGAATCGGACTTTATCTTAGCCCACATTTGCGTTCGCGGCAATGTCGCGGCATCTGCGTTCCGCTTAATATGTGCAAGGAATCCGATGCTACGGGCATCGCTTGAACCTGCCAATGAAAAACCCCGGCTCCCGCCATATTGGGGCCTCCAACGACGTTGCCAGGGTCCCGCGGCCGCAACAGGCTACATAGGGATGCACGGCCCGACAAAGCCAGCCCGGGCTTGGGCCTCGGAGAAGGCGGGTCCCGGCGGCCCATTCTACGATCCATGGCTATCCCCAGCTCCGGGAGAATTTCTGAAAAGGTTGCCTGCAAAGGAATTTATCGTTCAGCAGGCAACAGAAATTCTTGATGCGTTTGCCGGGGAGCGTGTATATGTTGCGGGCTCGCGCATCCAAGCGCGACCCGGACGTCAAGCCGGGCGGTGAAGAAGGGGAGGAACGAGAGCTATGGAAGAGCACCTACCAGCAGTCGTTGCAAGCGGCTTTGTTCTGGTCTTTTTGGCTGACGTAATCGGCAATCACATTAATTTCAGTAGTCGCGTTTACAACGCCGTGGTCACATCCATCATATGGGGCATCCTGTTTGTCATATTGGATTTCGGATACGCCAATTTTGATCCCCCGCCGCTCGTGAGCTACGAAAACCTCTGGATATGGACAGTGGTTGGGGTTTTGCTTGCTTTTGTCTCCGATCTGATCGGAAACACAATCGCATTCGAGCGCCGCTTCGTGAACTCGTTCGTCACCGCGATCGTTTGGGCGGTAGCATTCTTTATCGTTGCGAAACTTTATCTCGCTTATGCCTACTAGATCGGGATAGCGCGCGAGGTATAATCGACCGCTGCCTGCATAGCAGACGCTGGTAGTCTCATCGGACGGCGATTGTACCTGATCGCACGCGTCGTGGCGAACTGTGCCGTTCTTTGTCTGTCTTGGTCATCATTCACTTCTTAATTGTGACGAGGAGCGATGAAATCTTGACTGAGCAAAGGATGCAAAGTGATCCCAAGAGCGGCTGCTGCCCGACGGCGGCCTGTGGAGACTTCAATCCGGAACCGGGCACCACTCCTCTTTTCGAGCCAATGGCGCACAGACGCGTCCCGTGCCGTAAGACGACATCTCCCCGCCGGTTCCGGCATCACCGCCGCGATATCAACCGGCAATACCGGATGGACCGGTACCACATGACTTTATTTTGGTTCATTCAGTTTAGAGTCATCAAAAGACCGTGCCCTGACCACCTGTTTAATTGCGGATGCAGGCGCGGCAAAACGAGCTTGCCGCCCGCCGCCACGATCATACGGTAATCAGAATTCGCGCGCAGAGAACCCGGCGCGCCGCAGAATATGGGGGCGAGCCATCCCTTGCAAAACTCCCCCCAAAAGATGCATCTGGCGACACACAACTGGGTCACCTACCCCGACCGCGCGCGTGCCCTGAATAGCAGAACAATTTCTATGGATTTCTATGGGCGGAACGTCGTTCCGCCCACCCGCCTTTACCGGCCGGCGACACTCGAGCAATCTATCTCGACCGTAAACTGCACCCGGTTGTTTGCCCTGTTTTCGTCCGGAATCTTGCGCTCGGGGTCGATTTCCACATAGACGGGGACATGATTGACACCCTTGATGCATTCGTCGCCTGTATTGACTTCGGGTTCAATCTCGGCCGCCGCCGCCGTGGCGTCCAACAGGTCGAGCAAATAATCTATCATTTTGGGCGAAAGTGGCGATTGACGGATCTCCGGCGGCGGGGTTTCGCCGCGGTCTTTGAGAAAAGACAGAACCGCCTTGGCCGTTTCCCAACCGTAATCACCGTCGGCGCCGGAGCGCAATTCATAGCCTTTTTCAATAAGTGCGCGCTGAATTCTCTTGATCCTCCAACCAGGTCCTCCCTTCGGCCCGTCGTGGTGGATCCTTGACCCTCTTACGGGAACCCGTCCGCGACGGCCACTAAGGCGCGAATCGAAAAGAGGCGGCGGACCATAGTTCCGGCATTTGTGCTCACCTGTGCCGATTTCGACTTCCAGGAGTTCCTGCCCAAATTCGCCCAGAGTATGGCTGAGCCACGCTTCGGCCTTTAACTCTATGTTATTCGGAACATAAACCCTGAGATGTGGCGCCGTGAGTTCCGTAGTGGTATTGGGGGCTTCCAACCTCGATGGTTCTCTTGCCGCCTCCACGATTACCGGTGCGGCGCCAATGTTCTTAACCGCGATTTTTCCCTTCCAAAGAGGATCAGGCGTCTGACAGCTCCCAAGGACCACTTTTCCATTTCTTCCCTTAAGCGCTAATTGCGTGTCCTCGGTGATCAC